>DAOOOU010000072.1:0-3188 GCA_035387905.1 Bacilli bacterium
AGAGGGTCGCTTTTTTACTAAGAGATCAATTAAATCAATTAAAACCGCCTTTACCATTTCGTTAGTAACTTGTTCATAAATAAAGTTAATATTACATTTTTTATCGCCTTTAATTCCTTTGTCAGCACATTTGATTAATTTATTAATGGCGGTAATATTAGCCGGCTGAGCTAATTTTAAATAGACATTACATAAATTTTCTTTTTTAATAACCGTTACTTTTTCAATTTGAGCACCATTGAAAGTTCCATCATCTTCATAATTAATGCTCTTAAAAAAACGGTTTAATTCATCACTCATGATGGTCCTCCTCAACTAGCTCGATTTTACTGACAACAATTTGGTATTCATCAATTCTTTTGGTTACTTGACCTTTAATAATTACTAAAGACCCGGGTTTAATTTGGGAAAGATATTGCCTATTTTTAGGAAAAATAACATATTCCCCACTGGCGGTTTCATCAGCTGCATTAACAAAGGCCATATCTTCATTCTTTTTGGTCTTTATTTGTTTAATCCTATTTATTATTACCACAGTTTTAATATATTTGTCAAAATATTGTTTAAGCTGATCTAATTTAATAATATCAGTTGCTTGATATTTACTACAAGGATGGTTAGTAATATAGAACCCATAACTAGCTAGTTCTTTTTGCATTAATTCCGTTTCACTATATTCAGGTAATATCTCAAGCGTTGGTTTCATAACTAAATTACGGTCTAAGTCACTACTTAATTCCGCATAAGTTAGGACTTGATCAAGACCATTACTTAAAGTTTGGCGCGTTTGGCCAAAGATATCTAAAGCCCCACTCGCAATTAAGGCTTCAATTACTTGAGAGTTAACCCCTTGATTATAAGTTCTCGCTACAAAAGCAAAATAGTCTTCATATAAACCGTTTGTTTCCCGTTCGTTAATAATTGTCTTAATACTATTTTGATTAACATTTTTAATACAACTCAATGGTAATAGTAATTGGTCAGCAATTACTTCATAAATTTCATTACTCTGATTAATATTAGGTTTAATTAATTTAATTTGATATTTTTTAGCTTCGGCTAAATACTCTTTGGTTTTAATTTCACTACCGATACTCATATTTAATAAAGTAGTAATAAAATATAGCGGATAATTACTTTTTAAGTAAGCCATTTGGTAACTAATTAAGGCATATGGTACAGAATGGGCTTTATTAAAACCATAATTAGCGAATTTAAGAATTAATTCATAAATAGCGGTAGCGACTTCAGCATTAATATTATTCTTTACTGCTTGATCAACAAAGTTTGCTTGCTCTTTAACAATCACCGTTTTTTGTTTCTTACTCATAGCTCTTCGAATATTATCCGCTTGGGCATAGGTATAACCACCTAATTGGACTAAGATTTGCATTATTTGTTCTTGATAAACAATAATCCCGTAAGTTTCAGCTAAAATTGGTTCTAATAAGGGGTGTAAATAAGTAATTGGTTCAGTGCCCGCTTTCCTGGCAATAAACGAATCAATATTAGCCATTGGTCCCGGACGAAATAAAGCCGTAGCAGCAATAATATCAGCTAATAAAGTTGGTTTAAGCTTTGTAATAAATTTCTTCATCCCACCCGTTTCAAATTGAAAGATCCCTTCTGTTTGACCACTTTTGAATAGTTCATAAGTTTTTTCATCATTAAGGGGAATTTCATTAATTTTAATATCTTCCTTAGTTTGGGTTTTAACTAACGCGATAACGTTTTGGATAATAGTTAAATTCTTTAAGGCTAATAAATCCATTTTAAGCAAGCCTAAGTCTTCTAAGTATTCCATTGTGACACCCGTAATCAACTGCGACGATTCATAATAAACGGGAATGATTTCCCCAATTGGTTCGCTCGTAATAACAATGCCCGCCGCATGAGTACTAATATGACGTTTTAAACCCTCAAGATGCAAACTTACTTTAAAAAGTAATTTAAGTTTTTGATCATTATTAACTATTGCTAATAAACGCGGATTAGTTAGATTCTCTTGCAGTTTTTTTTGAGAATCTAAGATATTAGATATTTGATCAATTAATAAGGAATCAATTTGTAAACATTTACCAACATCACGGACTACTTGTTTACTACTCAGGGTACCAAAAGTCATAATTAAAGCAACATGCTCTTCACCATAACGGTTTCTAATATAGGTAATAACTTCTTCTCTTTTGGTAAATTCAAAATCCAAATCAATATCAGGCATTGTAATCCGCTCTGGATTCAAGAAGCGTTCAAATAATAGATTATATGTTAAGGGATCAATATTTGTAATCCCTAAGACATAAGCTACTAAGGAACTGGCCGCACTTCCCCTGCCTGGTCCCACTAAAATATGATTATTCTTAGCAAATTTAACATAGTCATAAACAATCAAAAAATAATTAGCAAAGCCCATCTCTTTAATAACATTTAATTCATACTTTAGCCGTTCGAGATACTTAGTAGGTACTTCACCAGGAATTCTTTTTGCTAAACCTTGACGGCAAAGATTAACTAAATAGGTCCAAGAATCTTTAAGTTTAGGGTCATATTGGGGTAATAAATTATTATTCTTAGGCAAAGTAAGATCAATTAAAGCACTGAATTCTTCAGTTGTCTTAATCCACTCCTGATCTTCGGGAATAATTAAATAATTAGTAAGATATTTGGTTTCGTTAGTTTGGGTTCTAATTTGCTCTAAATAGGTTAAATATTCTTGATCTTGGGCTTTAAGGGCTAAAGTAAGATTAAAATAAACAATTTGGGGACTAATAATTAAAGCCCCTTGTTTTTCCTTGTCATTACTATATCCTAAAAAAAGCTTACTAATGATTGGTTTTAAATCAGCATATATTTTATATGCGGCATAAGGCACGATTGCAATGAGATTGGCTTTTAATAATTTTAATTCTTGAATACTAAGAGGGCGCTCATTAATGATGGTATTTATCTTTATTAGATTTTTAAACCCGGCATGGTTAGCCGCATATAAATATATTGGGCAATTATTAATTGTCACTGCTAAACCAATAAGCGGTTTAATATCATTAGCCAGGCATTTTTTATAAAATGCAATAGCACTAAATAAATTGTCATCAACTAAGCCACAAGCAGTGATTTGTTGTTCTTTTAAAAACTCCACTAATTTATCAATTTTAATGAGACTTTTTAATAAAGAATAATCAGTCTTA
>DAOOOU010000073.1:0-3165 GCA_035387905.1 Bacilli bacterium
AAGATAATAAACTAAAGCCATTTCACTATTTAGTATAGTAAAACTACTATTCTTTAGAATTTGTTGATAATGACTTGCTTTAGTATCATGATTACCTGATACCGCATATTTAAAAGGAGCGTTTAGCTTTTTCAATACTTTTGTTATTTGATCAATTTCCGAATCTTTTAGCATGACTCCTTCTTCAACTAAATCACCAGTAAAAACGACAATTGTTGGTTTAAGATCATTGGTAGCTTTAACAATTGCTTGTAACTCTTTAATATAAGTTGTACTGCCATAATGAATATCTGACAACTGAACAATTTTCATCCCGTCCATTAATGGGGGGATTTTATTACTGCTTAAGGCATATTCTTTAACAATAAAGCCTTTTGTTTCAACAAAACGGGCCCAAAAATAAAGGCCAGCAGTAATTAAACTTAAGAACAAAAAAGCTACTTTAACTTTTGCTTTGCGATCTTCTTTTGGTTTCATCATAAGTACCTCAACAACCAACTAATTAGGATAAGACTAACAGTAAAAGTGTTATGAATAATATGAATGCTAATATTAGCCACAATATTATTCGTTTGATAATACATGTAGCCTAAAGCAATTCCCAGGGCTCCATAAGGGATTAAGTAGAGTAAATCAGATAACGTTTCGTAACTACTAACAATGTGAATGCCACCAAAAGCTAAACCCGTAAAAATAACGAAGGGTAGCATTTGGGAAAAAGCTTTTTTAAAACTCTTACGGAAAACCAATTCTTCAATAATTGGGGCAATAATCATAATTGCCGGAAAAGCAAATAGAGGAAAATTTTGCATTAAATCACGATTAGCCATTTCGTTTGCGGCTCCAGAACTATTTGTAATAAAGGCGGCAATAATCCAATTTGAGAGCATCATTAATAGTAAGCCCACAAACCAAATCTTTAAGGAAATAGTTAAATATTTTTGATAATTTTTTTTAAAATCAAGATATTCTGTTTTTAGATCTTGACGAAAAATAAAACAAATAATTAACAACATAATTCCTTGCAAGGCTAAGTAAATAAGACTGTTGATTAGATTAGAATTAGTAGGGTCATATATTTTAAATAAAGCAAAAGGCAACATTAATAAATAAGGTAAAGCAAAATAAAGAATTACAATACCAATTCCTTTAGCAAATTGTTTATAGCTATTAACAGCTTCTGTTTTAATCATTGAATATACCCCATAACTTTTAGTCGGCTGATAATTTTATCCCGTGCGACATTACCTTCAATGCGATTTAAACTACTAGTTTCAGTTCCTTTTTCAAAAAACATGGTTAAAGGGGTTCCGATATTGGCAACAAACCCATTAAGATAACTATAGTCAGCACTTGATAATGTTGTTAGATTTAATTTGTAGGCGGTAATATTATATTTCTGAGCAATATCAGTAAAGACGGGAAGATAATCTTCACAATGGGTACAGCCGTCTTTATATATTACCAAAATAAAACTATCTTGAGCTTTAATTTTAGCTTTAAATTCGGCACCAGTTATTGCCGTAAACTTTGTTGCTTGTTCTTTAGAATGTTGTTTAATATAGAATAGCAACCCACTAGCAATAATTACAATAAGCAATATACCAATAATTATGATTTGTTTTTTATTTTTCATTTTCTCACCTTTTGTCCTAATTAAATATACCATAACTATTACTATCTGACAATTTTTTCTTGTCCTTTTGACAACTGCATGATACAATTATTTTAAGAAAATAGGTTGGTGTTTTATGAAAAAAATTAGTCTATGTTTAACTTTATTCGTTGGTGCTTTATTCTTAATTAGTGACAGTGTTGCTGCGGTATCAGTTAAGTGTACTTATAAAACAAAATCAGAACTAAATAGTGCAGCTTGGAATATGCTTGTTGAATATCAACCGGTTAGTAAAGTAATTGATGAAGAAGAACCGGAAGCTGATGATGAACCGCTAACGCAATATAGTTTTGATTTAGTAGTTTATAATTTAACTTCTGATTTTTATGTAGAAATTACCAATGAAGTTAATAACGAAACGAAAAAATTATATTCAACTGATATTGATGAAAGTGGCAAAGCTAAAATTAATGTTTTATATACTGATGAATTAACTGAATATACTTTTAAAATTATTGCTAATGAGCAAGAATGCCAAGGAACCTTAATTCGCACAATTAAATTAACTTTACCATTATTAAACGAATTTTATGATACTAATATTTGCCAAGAAATTCCTGACTTTTACCTATGTCAAAAATATGTTACGAAAAAAGCTGATTATGAGACCTTCCTTACAAGAGCTGATGAGTACAAAGCAACATTAATTAAAAAAGCAGCAAAAAAGAAAGCTGATGGCGATTTCTTTAATACTTTAGATCGCTATAAATATATTATTATCGCATCAGCCATTGTCATTGGTGGGGTGACAATCTTTATTGTTGTTAAAAAAAGAAGGAGTAGAGTAATATAATGAAAAAGTATATTAAATATTTAGTATGGGGTTTGCTAGTTAGTTTATTTAGCTTTAATATTGATATTATTTTTGCTGCTGAAGTATGTATTACTTATAATGCTAATGGCGGTCCTAGTGCACCGGCAAAAACTTGTGCTGAAAAAGGCCAAAAAGTTACCATCGCCGCAGGACCAGTTTGGGCCGGCCATCGTTTTACTGGTTGGGGCCAAAACAAAGATACCAGCTATTCATCAAGTAAGTACCGTCCGGGAGCAGAAACGACAATAAATGATCCGGTAACAGTCTATGCTATCTGGGCAGGTTCTTCAGCTGTCAAAACAACTAAGACAACAACTAGTGCTTGTGATTCCTTTACTATTAAACAAGTAAAACCTTTTGGTGGAGCAGCAAATGGTAAATATTTTCCAGGAATTCAATCAACTTCAAGAGATAAACCGTTATTTTATACAAAATATGATGCTACTGATGATGCAAGTTCAAGTAATGAAGCTTGTAAAGATGGTACCAAATATAAGTCATACTGTATTGATCCCGGAGTTCCCGGACCAAAAACGGATGGTATTAAATATTCACGAGCCGAAGACTTAGATATTAATTCCAAAAATGCTAGTTGGGCAAGTTTCTCAAAGGCAATTTTTTACATTTATAAGAATGCTTATCCGACTGCAAATACTCCAGGTTTTAGCAACGAAGA
>DAOOOU010000074.1:0-3153 GCA_035387905.1 Bacilli bacterium
CTAAAACCCCTTTAAGAGCTTCGTTTTTTGGTGGGGGGACTGATTTTGCTAGCTATTTTAAAAATAGTAAATTGGGCTACGGCACTGTAATAAGCACAACTTTAGATATGTATGTCTATATTATTGTGAGCAAAAGATTTGATGCTAAAATTCGAATTGCTTACAATGGGAATGAATTAGTTGATCAAGTTTCCGAAATTAAACACAATATTATTCGTGAAGCATTAAAAATGCTAGATATTACTTCCGGGATCGAAATTGTTTATTTAGCTAATATCCCAATGACTAATTTAGGGTTAGGTTTAGCTTCTTCTTCAGCATTAGCAGTTGGTGTCTTAAATGCCCTCCATACTTATAAAGGAGAAAAGGTAACTAAAGAACAACTTGCCCAAGAAGCTTGTGATTTAGAAATAAATCATTTGCACCAACAGATTGGCATTCAAGATCAATATACAGTTGCTTATGGGGCTTTAATCGATATGTATTTAACAAAAACGAGACCGTTGAGGTAACACCTTTAATCTTTCCGGATAAATTAAAGAATAACTTGCTCTTATTTTATACGGGTAATCCCCATGATTCAAAAGAAATATTTAAGGAACAAAATAATAATCTTAAAACAAAAACAATAATCTTTGATTCTTTGGTTAGTTATACTAATCAAGCATTAGAATACTTACAAAATGAAGAATATGATAAATTCGGTTCATTTCTAGATGAGTGTTGGCAAATTAAAAAACAATTTGCTAGTGGGGTAAGTAATGCTGCAATTGATGATATGTATCTTAAAGCCTTAAATGCTGGTGCTTTAGGTGGTAAAATACTTGGTGCTGGTGGCGGCGGATTTTTGTTATTATATGTAAAAGAAGCAGATCAATTAAAAGTAAAAGCTGCTTTAAAAGATTATCTGGAAATAAAATTTAATACTAGTGATAGTGGCAGTCAAATTGTCTATGAAGACTAGGGGAGGGAATATATGAAAATAAATGAATTCATAAATTTAGAACTATCTACAATAACTAATTTACCATTAAGTGAAATAAATCAGTTAATTGATAAATTAAATGATGCTTTAATAAATAAGCAAAGAATATATCTTTTGGGAAATGGTGGTTCAAGTGCTAGTGCCGCTCATATTTGTAATGACTTTAATAAGTTGATTTTTAATAAAACAGAAAATCGTTTTCAAATAATAAACTTATGTAGTGATACTTCATATATTTTAGCAATTGCTAATGATATTTCTTATGAAGAAATATTTAAAAGGCAAATGTTTAATAGCTTAACAAGTAACGATCTTGTCATTGCGTTATCGGGATCAGGGAATTCTAAAAACGTTATAAATGCTATCAAATATGCAAGTGAAATGAAGGCTTATACTATCGGCTTATCAGGGTATGATGGGGGAGAATTAAATACTTTAGTTGATTTGGGGATGCATATTAATGTTAATAATATGCAAGTTGTCGAAGATATGCATATGATGATTTTCCATTTAATTTATAATTACTTTATAAATACCTATGAAGAGAAATCAAGTAAATAATAAGCGAAAAGCCATAAAATTATACTTTATTAATTAATCATCTGGCAATATGCAAGATGATTTTTAATGATATAATTTAACTATAATATAGATAGTAATAAGGAGTTTAATATGAAGAATATAGCAAAGAACGCGACTAAGTCCATCTTTAAAAAGCGTAAGTTTTGGTTAATTATAATAATAGCATTAGCTATTATATTAGTTGTTATTGGGAAAATTAATGATCGTAAAAATAAGCAATATTTTACAAGACAGGGCTTTGCTATTAATCAAGTCAAAGATGATTCAGCTAAACCCTTTTCTGATGATGAGTTAACCGCTGCTGACACGGCTTTAAATAACGGAATAAAGATTAATGATCCTAAAGAAGATTGGTATCCTGTTGCCAAAGGAACAAAGCAACCTGATGGTCGTTATGATAATCCAGCGCCATACCCTTTGCCTTGGACTGATATTAAAAGTTTAACTATTGGGGCCGATCATAAATATCTGTATGTTAAGTTTGAATTTTGGGGAGCATTTCCTAAAAAATCAGTAATCTATAATAAAGATTTTATTAGTTCGGTAACCGCTAAAATAACTAATTTTACTTTTACCAGAAATGATGGTCAAGTTGATTATGCTGATTTAATCCAAAATGTATGGTATTGTGATATGCAAGATAAGACGCAAAGTGGTGATAAACCAATGGTTAGTCAACTAGCAATGATCTCCCCTAATGGCCAAAGTGAGCAACAAGAAATCTTATATAAAACCATGACTTCTAAAGGCTTGCTTGAAGGTGGACCAGGAACTAATTATCTTCTTGCGGCATATCCCCTTAGTTTATTTGAAATCAAGTTTGGGGATGAAGTCTCCTTTAGTGCTGCTTTTGAAGCCGGAAGTACTAAGTTTCATCATGAAGCTATTGATAACATGTTAGAAGAGCAGAATGCTAAACAAGGGAATACGATTAAATACCTTCTTGGTTCTAATACTTACGAAGAAATTATTAATTCTGATTATTATGTTCCTAACAAATAGATTATTTATTGAAAATAAATAGTCTTTTTGTTATACTGAATAATAGGAGATTATATGAAAAAAATAATTATTCCAATCCTATTATTTATCGGTATTATTCAAGTTAGAGCCCTCAGCGCAGCTGATGCTTTTGTCTTTGGCGATAACGAGAATAACTTAACATATATCGCCGAAAAAGTAGGGAAAAAATTATTTACTATTTATAACGACGGGGAACACGGTAGAGAACTATGGGTTAGTGATGGCACAGTAGTAGGAACCCATCTAGTTAAAGATATATATCCTGGCTCCCATGATTCAAATATTGAAGCTCTTATTGAATATAAAGGAAAACTATATTTTAATGCTACTGATGGTGAAAACGGGGGCGGCTTATGGGTAAGCGATGGCACAGCAGCCGGAACCCATATGGCTTTCTATCTTGACCAACAAGAAACTAGTGTGGGACCGCGTAGTTTTAAAATATTTAATGATAAGTTATTCTTTAGTTTTTCTATATATGATGGGGAAAGTTTTGTTAATAATGTCTATGTAACTGATGGTACCATATCAGGAACAATAAAGCTAACTGTGGCATCATATTT
>DAOOOU010000075.1:0-3146 GCA_035387905.1 Bacilli bacterium
TAACAAGTTACTAAGTATAAATAATTTACATCTTCAAAGAATAAGTTATAGGCTTTCATTTTGGCATATTCCACACCACTTAAGGTCTCAAATAATATTTTATCAATAAACCGTTTGCCTTCATGGGCACCCATGAAAGGTGGAATCATATTTTTACTGATTAAAGCTAATTTTACTTGTAATTTAATAACTGGATCATCAAAAGGAAACTCAATAGTTTCAAAATTCTTTTTATAAGTTTCATTTTTTTGATTGGTATAAATTTCTCCTGGTAATAAGCCAATTCTTTGATCAATTACTTGAATATCAGCTAAGGGCAGAATATCATAGGTACTGTAAGCATCCGTGGTAAAAGCAAAATCTTCAGTTTGACAACCACTTTGAATTAAATATAAATCCAAAGTTAAATCTAAAATATATTTTTCCCCACTACCCAAAAAGACGGCTGTTGCCACATGATTTTGCGCATAATTAACTCCTGGTAATTCTCTAGTTATTACTTGGGCATGAGCATTAATCCCGCTATTATTAATAATTATGGCTAATATTTCGGATATTTGGCGACAAGTTTGATAGCGATTAATTTTATGAAAAACACCTTTATCAAAGCTAACGGGTTGGTGATCTTTATCCGCTGTTAAAATACTATAGTCATAACAGAATACTTGACCTAACTTGAGATAGACCCATCTAAGCTTTTCGATATCAGTAAAATTATCGGGAATATTGGCTAAGATTAAATTGATTTTACTAGTTACATCATTATCATTAATAATCATTTTATGCTCCTTCAATACTAACTATTATTTGCATATTGGTAAAATCTTGCACTACTTCTTGAGCGATCGGTTTTACGGTTGAGCGAAAACTTACTTTAAGATAACCGCCCTTGCTTAAATCTTGAAATAAGTAAGCTTCATAATAGGTTTTATTGTCTTCAACATAACTGCCGCTATAATAAGCCCAGTTATTAATATCCATTATTTTAGTAATATGATAATCACCGAACTCCTGATAATCGCTTTCAATGTTAGCTGCAGCTTCCAAACTATTGCTATAACGATTTAATTCGATGCTAATATCATAATTATAATCATCTTTTAGAGCATCATATTCATACTGAAAATAACGATATAAATATTTATTTTGTTCATAATCTCGTTCTTCATACTTCTTGGGAATTAAATAAGTAACTGTATAGTACTCTCGTGGTTCCTCATAACTATTAACATATTCTTGGAGTTGACCTTGAAGTAGACCATTATTTTCTGTCTTATCAATATTCCAACCATATTTAGTCGTTTTATTTATTTTAATTTTAGAAATTAAATCAGTCGTTAGTTCTTTATTCTCAGCACTAACTTTAATTACATTAGTTCTTAAATAATCTAACTCGGTTAAGATATATAAAACCTCATAGGTTTTTTTATGATCTTTACTTTGATAAGTTAATTTATAACGATAGCCGTTAGTAATTTGATCGTTAGTCACTACTAACTGATCATAATCACTACTCTTTTTTAGATAATTTATTTCATAAGCAACCGAACCATAAGCAGTTTGATCATTAAGCATTGTTGCTAAATTTTGATATTCATTACTGACTGTGATCGTTATCGGGTCACATTTATGATAGCCAATCATACTATCAAAATTAGTTAAAGCACAAATTTTAGGTAATTCGTATTCTACTTCATAATGATTATTATTAATGATAAAACTTTGAGTGGGCTGATATTTATTATCGGTTCCTTCAGCAAAAGTAATCCCACTGGTAGTAATTGCTTTATATGCTAAATTATAATCAGGATTAACTAAATTTATGCTGTTTTCCATTGCACGGTAACTGTTTAATAGAATATCAAAATAATTATTAGGAGCTGAATAGTTAATAACAATTAAGTATTGATTAGTTTTGGTTATTTCAACTAATGATTGAGTAGTTGCTGTCTCATAGACTAATTGGGTAGCTGGTAAATTATTCTTTAATAATTGAGTATCATTTTTAATAATTAGTTGGGCTTGACTATTGGTTTGTTTAAGATCTGTTTTTACATTATTAACTAGGGTATTTAAAGTTGATGCTTGTTGTTGCCGATCTAACTTAATAAGTTTAATTTCGACACTTGCTCCCGTCTCATGAGTCAATAAGATAAAATCAGTTTTGTTTTCCGTGACTTGCCAATTTTGAGGTAAGACAAAAGAGATAATTTGACCGGTGTAATTCTGTGCTTTTTTATGTTGCTGTAAATAAGTCATGATAATTAAGCCGATCGCACCAACAATGAGAATTATACTAATTATTGATAATACTTTCTTTTTCATATTATTTCCTCACCAATAAAATGATTAGCGATTTAATATCATCCAAAATTGTAACTTGATATAAATCATTTTCATATATCATTTGCTGTTCATTATTCACTTTTAGTTGATAACCGTTTTTTTCTAACTGAGTACAGAATGCTTCGGCTACCATAAAGGAACTTACATATGGCGCTAAGTCATTACGATATCGTAAACTAACAATTCCTTGTTCATAATTAGCTTTTGTTATCGGTAAAATAATATTGGTTTTGATATTACCTATTTTTTGATATTCTTGCCATACTTTAGTTGGGATATTATTTATTGTTTTTTCTTGAGTGACTTGGTAATAGTACTGATCTTTAATTGTTTCATAAGTAACTACTGGTACCTCAGCAAAAGCTTTGGTAGTTAATAACTCTTGGATTTTAATTAAGTATTTACTACTTAAGGCACTGGCTATTTCCGAATTAAGATCTTGGGGATTAGCCATTGCTACTACTTCCCCATTAACGTTGAATAAGGGACTACCTTGATCGGAAGCACTCATTGGTAATACATAATTAATGTAATCCCCTAAAGCGATTACTATGCCCGAAGTTATTGCTAATTTTTGTTTAGTTTTGGAACTTAGAACAATTATCGGATCGTTAATGGCTAACTTATTGCTATCACCAATTACTACTTGCTCAGCTACTGCTGTATTTAATTTAATAATTGCTATATCCAAAGCTGCCGAATATGTTACCAAACCCGCCATTTCATAGATATTATTTTTAGCATCGGTAATGATTATGCCCTGGCCTTTAGCTAAGGATGTTTCCACAAAATGCCACGTT
>DAOOOU010000076.1:0-3117 GCA_035387905.1 Bacilli bacterium
TAATGACGTACCCCAATATCAAGTAACCCCGGAGATTATGAAAAAAATTAGTGGTTTGATCTCCCCACCAGATATTATTGCTGTTTGTTATAAAAAAGAGGCCAAAACCATTGGTAATCAAGTGTTATTATTAGACACGATTCAAGACCCTGGTAATTTAGGAACAATTATTCGCAGTGCTGTAGCTTTTGGCATAGATACGATTGTTCTAAGTCCTGGTTGTGTTGATTTATATAATGATAAAGTAATTAGAGCTAGCGAAGGAATGGTTTTTCATCTAAGTATTTTTCGCCAAAATCTATTAGAAATAATAAATGAACTAAAAACTAATGGTTATAAAATATATGGTACTGATGTCCATCAAGGAACTAATCTTAAACAAATTAAATTTCCGATAAAGAAAGCTTTAATTATTGGGAATGAAGGAAATGGGGTAAATCAAGCAATTACTGCTGCTTGTGATATTAGAGTTAATATTCCGATGGTAGCCAATTGTGAGAGTTTAAACGTCGCAATGGCGACAACTATTATCTTATATGAAATGGCAGGACAGAATCATGAATGATTATCTTTATCTTGGTTATATTAGTGGGACGCAAGGCTTAAAAGGGCAGTTAAAAATCAAAAGTAAATTTGAATATAAAAATCAAGTCTTCATTAAAAACTTCAAATTATATATTGGACCGACAAAAGAAGAAGTAATTATTGATAGTCATCGGGCTCATAAGGATTTAGATATTGTTGCCTTTAATGATTATACCGATATTAATCAGGTAACCAAGTTTGTAACCAAAGATGTTTATATTAATAAAAACGATTTAGTCTTAGCCCCTAATGAATATCTTAAAACCGAGTTAATTGGTTTTGTAGTTGAAGAAGATAACGAAATAATTGGCAAAATAATTGATTTTATGTATAATAATGGCAACGAATTGTTAGTGGTTTTAGGGAATAAACAATTCTATATTCCCTTAAAAGGACCATTTATCAATAAAATAGATTATCAAAAGCAATTGATAATTACTAAGGGGGCTAAGGATTTAATCATATGAGAATTGATATATTAACTTTATTTCCTGATGTATTTATTAATTTTACCCAAGAATCAATTATAAAAAGAGCAATTGCTAAAGAGTTAGTAACCATAAATATTATTGATTTTCGGGAGTATTCACCCCTTAATAATCAGCAAGTTGATGATACACCCTATGGGGGTGGCAGCGGCATGGTCTTAAGGTGTGAACCGATTTTTAATGCTGTTGCCGCGTTAAGAGAAAAAGCTACTAAAGTTATATTAATGACTCCGGATGGTAGTTTATACCAGCAAAAGATGGCTAAGCAATTAAGTCGGGAAAAACACTTAATTATTATCTGTGGTCACTATGAAGGTTTTGATGAACGGATTAGAAGTCTTGCTGATTATGAAATCAGTATGGGCGATTATATTTTAACTGGCGGGGAGATTCCCGCAATGGCGGTTACTGATAGTATTGTCCGCTTAATTGATGGCGTAATTAACCAAGATAGTTTAGCTTGTGAATCCTTTGAAAATAATTTGTTAGATTATCCTACATATACTAAGCCCCAAGAATATAACGGCTTAAAAGTACCAGAAGTGCTTCTTAGTGGAGATCATCAAAAAATTGCTGATTATCGCCACCAAGCGCAAATTAAAAAAACAAAAAAGACCAGACCAGACTTGTTAAAGTAGGTGAGAAAATGGCTAGTTATTTAATTATGAAGAATGATAAAGTTACATCTTTTTTATACTTTGAAAATAATTTTAGTGGTTATACCTTTAATCCTAAAAAAAACAAAGAGGAATATATTAATGTCAAAGAGGTAACCGTTATTCATCCACAATTAATTGATAATGTTTTATCAATTAAATTTGCTAATCAATTTAAAAAGTTACTAGCTATGGCGATTGCCGTTGATCAAGATGAAGATGCTTCCGAAAGTGATGCTCAGCGCGTTTTAGGGGAAATTGAATTATTAAGAGAAATAATCTTAAATCGTTATCAAAAGTTTTTAAGAAAAGCTAAAGAAGAAATGTTTTTGCGTAAACTACGGGTTATTGAAAACGAAATGCGGATTAAGATTTTATATTTAAGAGGTGCTAATACTAAAGCCGAAGATCTTGATTTAAAAGATTTAGCGGAAGAATTAGAAGAAGAAAAACAAGTAAGTCGCAGACATTAAATAATTATTAGTAAAATCAAGTAAATACCTTGTCAAGCAGGAAGCAATATGTTATAATCGTTTTGCTTCTTAAGGGAAAATCCGCTAAACACAGTTTATGATTTTACGAGAAAAACGAAAGGATGATATGATGAGTAATTTAATTGATAAAATTAATAAGAGGCAAATTAGAAGCGATATTCCGGAGTTTAGAGTCGGCGATATTGTAAAAGTTGATGTTTGGGTAAAGGAAGGTAAAAAGGAAAGAATCCAAGCTTTTGAAGGCATTGTATGTGCTAAAAGTGGTGGTAGTGTTTCTGAAACCTTTTCTGTACGTAAAAAAAGTGGTGGAGTCGGCGTTGTTCGAACTTTCCCCGTAAATGCTCCAACAATTGATAAAATAACTGTAATCAAAAAAGGTAAAGTTCGTCGAGCAAAACTAAACTTCTTGAAACATCTTAAAAAAGAATACAAAGTTAAAGAAAGAAATTAAGGAAAACCTTAATTTTTTTGTAAAGTTAAAGTTAAGAATTAAGTATTTGCTTAATTTTTTTAGTTAAGTGTTATAATTAAATTAGGTGAAAAAAATGAAACCATGGGTTAAAGACTTAATTAGTTATGTTATTATCTTCTTAGCAGTAGTTATTATTCGGACTTTTGTGGCTACACCAGTGCGGGTAACAGGGGTTAGTATGTATCCTACATTATCGGGTACGGAAATTATGATCTTAAATAAATTAGGTAAAATTGAACGAATGAAAGTGGTCGTAATTGATCGCGGAAGCGATGATAAAATCATTAAACGGGTAATTGGTTTACCTAATGAAGAAGTAGCAATTATTAATAACATTATCTATATTAATGATAAACCCTTAACCGATAAATATGGTCAAGGGAACACGGAAGATATGCAAAAAATAAAATTAGCTTATGATG
>DAOOOU010000077.1:0-3062 GCA_035387905.1 Bacilli bacterium
AAAACAATGCATCCTGATATTATTGATATTAATATGGGTTGTCCCGTACCAAAAGTAGCAATCAAGAATCAAGCCGGAAGCTCATTATTAAAAGATATTAACAAAATAAAAACTATTGTCCAAGCGGTAGTAGCGGCAGTTTCTGTACCGGTTACGGTTAAAATTAGAAGTGGCTGGGATGAAAAGAACATTAATGCAGTAGCTGTTGCTCAAGTTTGCGAAGAAGCAGGGGCAAAAGCTATTGCCGTTCATGCTCGGACTAGAAGTCAAGGCTATAAAGGCAAAGCTGATTGGAATATTATTAAACAAGTTAAAGATGCAGTTAAGATTCCCGTAATTGGTAATGGTGATATTACTTCTTGCTATCAAGCTAAGGAAATGCTTGATTATACTGGCTGTGATGCAATTATGATTGGCCGAGGGGTATTAGGCAATCCGTGGTTAATTAGAGATTGTGTTAATTATTTAGCCGATGGCTCTTTACCTCAAGCTCTTACTAAGAAAGAAATTGTAGCAATGATGAACTTACATTTCAATTTACTGCTTAAGAATCAAACGGAAAAACAAGCAGTCATCGAAATTAGAAGTCATTTTCTTTGGTATTTAAAAAGAATACCACGTAGCAAGGAATACAAAACCTTATTTTGCCAGGCTAAAAATAAATTAGAAATATATGATCTATTAGATAAACTAGCAGTAAGCAAATAACTATTACTGCTTTTTCGTTATTAAAACAATTTAAATAAACAAAAAAATAAGGTATAATTAGATTAGAAAATTTGAGGGTGGTCAAATGGTTGAAAAGATAACAAATAATTTAAAAGTAATAAAACGTAATGGCCGAAAAGTTGATTTTGATAGTACTAAAATAGTGGTTGCTATTAAAAAAGGCTTTGATAGTGTTACTTTAGTTAATACTAATGATGAGCAAATAACTAAGTATAACGAAAAAGATATGCAAAAAGTATATCAAAAAGTACTAGCAACAATTGAAATTGATTATGCTAATGATGAGCGAATTCAAATTGAAGCCATTCAAGATATAATTGAACAAGTCTTGCAGGAACAAGGCTATCAAGACGTATACAAATCTTTTTCCGAGTACCGAGAACGGCGTAATCAATCCCGCAAATTATTTATGGATGATAAACAAAAACATAAATTTTTAAAAACCCTTGAAGATTTAAGTCTTAAAAACAACAATGAAGAAGATAATAACGTTTCAAATAATAACACTGCCATGAGTTTAATGTTTCAGTATGGAAGTACTATTGCCAAAGAGTTTGCTAAAGCATATTTAATTAAAAAGAAATTTTACGAAGCCCACGAAGAGGGATATATTTTTATTCATGATTTAGAATTTTTAGCAATGGGCACAATAAGTAGTACTTACATCGATTTAGAAAAATTATTCAAAGGTGGTTTTGTTGTTGGTTCGGGATATTTTCGGGAACCCAATGATATTATGACCTATGCCGCCTTAAGTGCGATTGCTATCCAAGCTAATCAAAACGATCAACACGGAGAACAAATTATTCCCGCATTTGATTATTATTTAGCTCCGGGAGTACTAAAAACTTACCGTAAACAGCTAAGAGAAACCCTTCGTGATTTATTAGATCTTGCGGGGATGAACGAATTTGTTGGACCTAAAATGCTGGAGCGAGAATTAAAAAATTTAAAAACAATTAATATTGATTTTACATATTTTGCAAAGTTTTATAAAAATAATGATGTTCTAAAAAAAATCTTTATGTTAGCTTTAGATAAAACTAAACAAAAAGTTAGTCGTTTAACTTATCAAGCAATGGAAGCTTTTATACATAATTTAAATGCTTTAGATTGTAATACCCGAAGTCAAAAAACATCAGCAACTATTTGTTTTGGTACCGACTCATCTAGTGAAGGCAGATTAGTTATTAAAAGTTTTATTAATGCTTATGAAGCGGGATTGGGCTATGGTTTAAAAGCTCAATTACCGGTACCGGTATTCAAAATTAAAGCGGGGATTAATGCTAATCCTCAAGATCCAAACAATGATTTATTAAAATTAGCGATGCAATTATTAACTGAAAAAAATCCAATTAATTTTGCTTTTCTGGATGCCCCTTATAATAAAGTAAATAGCAGCGATTATCGGCAAGAGGTAGGTTATAGCGCTAAGCAAAATCGAATCTTGGAAAACATTATTGATCCGGATAAAGCAATTGCTGTTGGTCGTGGTAATTTAGCTAAAACTTCAATTAACTTAGTAAGACTAGCAATTAAACACGGACTTACTAATGAACCGGCTAATATCGAAGGCTTCTATACTGAGCTTGCTGATACAATAGAATTAGTCAAAGATCAACTGCTAGAAAGATTTGAAATTCAATGTAATAAAAAAAGCATAAATTTTCCTTTCTTATTAGGAGAACAAATGTGGCTTGATGCCGATCATTTAAAAGTAAGTGATAAACTACGTAAAACCCTAAAACACGGCACCTTAGCAATTGGCTTTGTCGGCTTAAGTGAGTGTTTAACGGCCTTAATTGGTCACCACCATGGTGAAAGCGATGTGGCCCAAAAAATGGGTTTAGAAATAATTGCTTTTATGCGTCAAAAGTGTGATGAATATACGACGCGTTATCAACTAAACTTCGTGTTAGCAGCTTCTTCAATAAATGAGATCGGCTATCATTTTATTAGTATTGATAAGGCTTTATATGGCAAAATAAAAGGGGTAACAGCACAGGATAATTATACGTCATCCTTTATTTTGCCTGAAGATTTTAATGTATCGCCAAAAGCAAAGATTACCAAAGAAGCCCCTTATCATCAACTAACTAACGGGGGCCATGGAATAAATATTGGTTTTCATAATCCCAAAGAGACAGACTTAGCCACGCTTGATAAATTAATCAATATGATGCAGCAATCAGGAATTGGTTATTGCTCTTTAACCCAGCCTAGTAATCAACCTATCATAAAAATTAGTAAATAAAAAAACTCAGTATTAAACTGAGTGTTTTTTTAATGGCGCCTGATGTAGGACTCGAACCTACGACCTAACGGTTAACAGC
>DAOOOU010000078.1:0-3058 GCA_035387905.1 Bacilli bacterium
TGATAATAGTGCACACACACCACAATCTTGACTATCATTTTGTTTAACAACATATGCTTGCTTCATTTTACTCCCTTCATAAATATATAAAAGAAGTAAACTTAATTACCTTTAAAAAAAACAAACTTTGCAGTTTGTTTTATGGCTTATGGACAATTTCCAGTTCTTAATAAACAATTAGTACATTGGCGAAATTTTAATTCTACTCCCGCGTAATTTTCAATTAAACCAAATGCGGTAGCAACCATTGTCGGAATAAAGAATATAACAACTCCCGCAATTACTCTTTTAACCAGCACTTTAATGTTTTTTTGTAAATCATCGCTACTATTAGCAACCATGGCTTTGGCAACATCAATCGTCCCCATAATAATAATTAATAAGGGCACAAATATTTTAGCAATAAATAAGGCATAACCCCCAAAACGAAAAACGGTTATTACTCCTTCTTGCTCACAAAAGTATAAATGGGCATCAACATCTGCAAAAACTTGAGTGGCTGGCCAAAATAAGAGTCCAATTAATAAGATATTTAAAATCATTAGATATTTCTTTTTCATTTTCTCACCTTAACTAAATAATATAATAATTTAGGGGAAATGTCTACCATTTATATTTTGTACTGCTTTATGATTGAAAAAAATAATTAAATAAGTTATAATCTTTATGTTGTTGTCCTCGTAGCTCAGTTGGATAGAGCATACGCCTTCTAAGCGTAGGGTCGCAGGTTCGAATCCCGCCGAGGACGCCATAAAAAATAAACTACCTATTAAGGTAGTTTTTTAGATGTTCATTAACTCAGTTTCTTTAAGTTTTACTTTATTATCGACTTCATCATTATAAAGATTAATTAACTCTTGAACTTCATTTTCTTGACGCTTCTTATCATCTTCGGGTAATTCTGCTTTCTTAATAATATTATTAGCCTCTTGTCTAATATTACGTAAGGCAATGCGTGCTTCTTCAGCAAGCAGATGCACTTGTTTAACGTATTCTTTTCGTTTTTCTTCAGTTAACTCCGGAATTGTTAAAATAATCATTTCCCCGTTATTAACAGGAGTTAAACCTAGATTAGCTTCATTAATAGCCCGTTCAATATCTTTAAGCACGCCCCGATCAAAAGGTTTAATAAATAATTGTCGAGCTTCAGGAACGGTAATATTAGCAAGAGTATTTAAAGGCGTTAAAGTTCCATAATAAAGAACATTAATCCCGCTTAGCATTAAGGGATTAGCTCGTCCTGCACGAATATTAGTCATTTTCCCAGCTAATACTTCAAGGGCTTTCATCATTTTTAATTCTATATCATTTTTATCCATGGCTTCGACCTTCCCTATTCGACTATGATATTATCATTATAATTAATTTCATTCGTAATTACAAGAATATTTGCCATTAAATGACCATCAGCAGCTATATATAAGTTAATATTATCGGGATTACTTAATTGGGCCACAGTTTCATTCAATTTAATTAAATCAGGATTAAGATTAGCTTTTTCTTGCAAATAGGTATTTAATCTTCTAATTAAAGTAGTCCTTGTAATGCCATAAATATTTAATAACTGCTCAGCAGTTACTAAACTACCATCATTTAAATCAAAGATAAAATATTGATCTTTAGTGGGATTAGTAATACCAGTTGCATAATACTCATAATCATGAACATTTAAGATTAAGTAATGCTGGTTCAGATAAGAGTGATATTCCCTAACGGGAGCATAATAAATATCATCAATATTAGTTAGTTCAGTATTTGCTGGTATTGTTATTTGTGAAATATAAGCAACTTTACTAGCAAAAGCTTGTGTTTGGGCATTTAACTCTGACGCAACTGAAGTTGCTAGCGAATGATTAATATTAATTTCTAATTCTTGATAATAAATTTCTAATTCCTCACTAATTACTTGTGGATTACGATAAATAATAAACTCTTCATCGGGTTTAACTTTGATTGCTTGATAATCATTTACTTCTATCTTAGGTTCTTTTTTTGCCTGCCGATGGGGATTATTTTTGATCGCAAAAAAACCAAAAATGGCAATAAATAAAACAATAGCTAAAAAGATAACCATGCTTAAGATACTTTTATCAATGCGTTCCATATCCTACCTCTACTTTATTGCGGAATAAAAAGTATTTACTTCTGATTTAAAGTTGATAATAGCACTTAAAGTCCAATAAGTTTTAGGTTCCATTTGGGAACTAATTATCGCCGTTTCATTATTATAGCCAATGATCTGACCATCATCTACCGCTAATAGACAAGGAGTGAAGATTTCTGCATCAGCCTCATCGGTCATCACCGTTTGGTCTTTTAATAATCCTAATAAATCTTGATAGATGGAATTATTTTGCATCTTATCTTTAGTTATATCGTAATAATAAATTTTAGAAATATCGTAATCAATAGCGGCTTCATATAAGTAACGAGCATACGCTTGTGACCATTTAGAACTAGGACTACCAAAAAAGATTAGACCAGTTCTAGTTTTTAATAGTTCTTTTACTTCACTAGCTGTTAATTTATCAAAGTTATTGGCTGCGGGCACATCATGATAATCACTAGCAAAAGTATGACCATCATCTTTACCATTAATTTGCGAATAATCCTTAGCTCCTAAATAGATAAAAGCCACAATCATTAAGGCAAAAGCCATAAAATATAAAATATTCTTTAATTTAAGTTTCATATAACCACGTCCTCTAAATAATTATACCATAAGCACCACTGATTCTTGGTAAAAAAAAAGACACTTGTCAAAATGTGTCTAATTTTTTATTCTTTAATTTGGGTCATTACTTCTTCAGCAAAATTGTCGGTTCTTTTTTGCATGCCTTCGCCCACTTCATAGCGATACATACTAATTATTTCTCCACCATTGTTAGTTACGTATTTTTCGACAGTTAAGTCGCCATCTTTAATAAATGGTTGTAAAGTTAAACAAATTTCTTTGAAATATTTATTTAAGCGACCTTCAACCATCTTCTCGGCAACAGTTTCATCCTTACCTTCATTAAGCGCTTGTTCTTTAAGCACAACTCGTTCTTTATCAATC
>DAOOOU010000079.1:0-3057 GCA_035387905.1 Bacilli bacterium
TCTTTACTTCGGGGATCAATTCCCACAGGACAAACCGCATTACATTTGCCACAATTAAGACATTCCCCACTCTTATCATCAAGGCGCTGATTAACGATAATTGCCCGCGTTCGTTCGGTCACAATATAGTTATTTATATTAAAAATAATATTCCCTCGTAATAAGCCATCAGCAAAATATTCAACATTATTACTTAAAATTTTAAAGTCACTTAAAATTTCCCGCACACTAGTTCCTAGTTTAACATTAATTACCTTGGGTGAAGCAACTGCGTTTCCCGTAACGGTAATAATTTTCTCGGTTAGATAACGATTCTTTTTTAGTATATTATAACAATACCAGATATCTTCAATATCTAAGATTAATAATTCATTAGCTAAAATATTTTTATTAACCATGATTGATTCTAATATTTTATAATCGCCGCTAGGGTATAAATCGGCAACTAAAGTTAAGGTAATTTCGGGATACATTCCTAAAAGATTACTATATTTATTAATATTTAAAGCATCATTAGTTTTAAGCATGATTGTTGCTTGGGGAATTTGAAAACCATTCATTAAACTAATAATTGCATCTAAAAGTTCATTATCTTTATTTTGTAATATAATTTGTTTATTAGCAATATACGGTTCATTTTCAATCCCATTAATTAGCAAATGACTAATCTTCGGCATTTTAGTTAGTTTTTTTGCTAGTAAATTATTACTGCGACATTCAACTAACTCATAATTGGTTAAGTTAGTAATGATTTGCTCTTTAGTTAAACTGCTAATATCTTTACAAGCGGCTTTTTTCCTAATAATTTTTTCTTTAAAATCGTTTTCAATAATTATGCTTTTAACTTGTTTATTGTTTTCGATAGTAATTAATGATGTCCCTACAATTTGTCCGGAAACGGGAGCCATAATAGTCTTCTCTTTTGTTGTAATTAAAACTTGGTTTTTAGTAACATAGTCTTTATTTTTAATATAGATTTGAGAATGGGCAACAACGGGCACATAAATATAATTCGGCATTAAAAAATCACTTATCGTTCCCGCAACTTTAATAGTATTATCAATTTTAAGCTTTTGACAACGATACATTTTTCCACCACCGATCTTAATAATTATATAATATTTTTAACTAATTTGCTATGCTTTATTATTTAGTTGGGCCATCAGTTCTTTAACTACTGAGGCGGGAATTATTTTAACTAATTCCGCAAATTTAGCCTGCTTAATTTGTTCCAAATTAGCATATTTTTTTAAAAGTAGTTGTTTACGCTTAGGTCCTAAACCTTTAACTTCATCAAGGATACTATATTTAATTTTCTGTTGTCTTAGTTGGCGATGAAAATTAATTGTATAGCGATGAACTTCATCTTGAATAGCCGTTAGGTAAAGAAATAAATTGCTTTGTTTTGTAATAGCAAAAAGATTATTATCCTCATCTACTAACTGGGCAGTTTTATGCTTATCATCTTTTTTTAAACCAACTACTTTAATATTTAGGTGTAAGTCATTAATTACCTTTAAAGCAGCGTGAATTTGCCCAATTCCACCATCAACAATAATTAGCTCAGGTAAGCTTTTTTGCTCAACTAATAATCGATAATAACGACGATAGACAACATCACTTAGGGCTTGATAATCATCTTTTTGCAGATATCTACTTTTATATTTTCGATATTCTTTTTTTTGAGGTATGCCATCAACAAAAACAACTAAAGCACTTACTGCAAAATCGCCAAATAAATGAGAATTGTCAAATACTTCAATTCTTTTTAATTGCTTTAACATTAACAAATTACGTAGCTCTTCATTAGCCTTAAGAGAGATGTTTTCGTTAGTTAAATACTTTCCTAAATCTCGATTTAATTTTAATTCGGCATTCTTTTGGGCAAGGTAAAGCAACTTCTTTTTTGCCCCTTTTTGGGGAGAAAGAACTTTAATCATCAGAGTTTTACTTAATAATTCTTGATTAATAAGTGCGGGAACAACTAATAATTGAGGCTTTTCATGTTTTTCATAAAATTGAAATAAATAGTTTTCAATATCTTCTTGTTCATCAATATAATTAATTATTTGTTCACTAGCACCAACGATTTTACCATGCCTCATAAATAGAATTTGGATTGCTAAATAATCACTTTGCTCATGATAACCAACAATATCTTGATTAGTTAAATCTTTAATTTCAACAGTTTGTTCCTTATTTAGTAATAAAATATATTCTAAATCTTTTTTTAATTCACTGGCTAGTTCATAGTTTAATAGCATACTATTATCATTGATTTTTTGTTTAATTTTATTAATGATATTTTGATGATTGCCTTTTAAAAAATCAAGGATTTCGGTTTGCATGACTGCTATTTTTTCCTGATTAACATCTTTTTGGCAATAACCAAGGCATTCATTAATATGATAGTATAAACAGACTTTTTTCGGATTACCTAAACATTTTTTTAGCGGATACAACCGATTAATAATATTAACTGTTCTTTTGGCCGCATAACTATTTGGATAAGGACCAAACAAAAGGTGTTGGCCGCTATTATTCAGTTGCAAATAGCGACTTACTTTTAAGCGTGGATAAGGTTTAGCAATATATTCAATATAGGGATAACTCTTATCATCGGTCAACAAAATATTATACTTTGGCAAATGCTTTTTAATTAGGTTAATCTCTAAAATTAAAGCTTCAATTTCGTTATTGGTAATAAGATATTTAATATCAGTTATTTCCGTTAATAATTTTGCAGTTTTACCATTTTGGGGACGATTAAAATATGACAAAACCCGTTTTTTAATATTTTTAGCTTTGCCAACATAAATAATGGTCTGGCCATTATACATTTGATATGATCCCGGTAATTCCGGAAAATTTTTGATTTTATCTGTTATCATCATAATTCCCCACTAAATTATACTATAAATGGTATAATTATTAAAGGTGATACCATGAACTTAATTAATAGTACTAGTTATAGTATAAAAAAATCAAAATTTATTGCCTATTATTATGAAATTAACAACCCCTTAGAAGTAAAACCGATTATTACTGATTTAAAGT
>DAOOOU010000080.1:0-3032 GCA_035387905.1 Bacilli bacterium
AATATATTTTTTCTTTTTAATTATAGCATATTAATTTTTGAATTAAAAAAGCTCCCTATATTGATTTTATAGGAGCTATAAATTTTATTTGGTGGAGTAGAGGGGAGTCGAACCCCTGTCCAAAATAATTTGTTGAATAACATCTACAAGTTTAGTTAGTGTTATTTTTAGTTAATCTAACTGAAACTAACAATTCGATTAGATTAACGAGTTTAGTTTAATTCTCATCTTATTATCCTAAACAAATAATAAGACATATCTTATATTTATGACCTTTTAGCTTATCCTATAAGAAAAATAAGTAAAAGGGCTCCCTACCTTATTAGGCGAATGCAGGAGCGAAACTATAAGTTTCGTTATTTAATTTGTTGTTGCACTTTAGGTATGCCGACCACTTGCCGCTAGACCCAAATATATTCTGTCGAAACCATGCTACCCCGTGCCAGTGATTATATCACATTTTTAATGATTTTACCAATAATAAATAACCGGATTTTCAATTTTGACATTACTATTGACATATCTATATATTAGTGATAGAGTATAGCCCATAAATTTGTACGAGCTTTTGCTCTTAAATAAGGGGGATTTATGGAAAAGTTTGATATCACAAAAGCATACTATCAAATACTAAGAGTTGATGAAAAAGCGACTCAAGAAGAAATCGAAAAATCATATTTGTTTCTTAAGGGTCAATTAGATCCATCATTTCACGTTGATGAAAAAGAAACCTTTGAAAAACTAATGAATGAAGTTGACGAAGCTTACTTAGTTTTAAGTAATCCAGAATTAAGAAAGGCTTATGATGAAGCACTTAAAGCTGCTAAAGATAAGGTTACAACACATACAGAACCAATTAAAGTTATTAAAACTGATGATAGTTCTACAGCAAAGGTAACCGCTCAAAAAGGTCGTGGTTCTGCTGCTGCTTTACCAATTTCAATAATAGCAATTTTAATTGCCTTAGGAGTTGGTATTTCTAGTTTCTTTGGTTCATGTGGTCGAAATAGGAAAGATGATGAAGAAACAACGACAAAGCCATCATATAGTGATACAACTACAGAACCAAGTAGTGATGATCTTGAAGGTTTATTAGATGAGTACGCTTTTGTAGATCCTGAAGATATTAATCAATTAAATAAAAGAGCATCTATTCTACACGCTATGTTTGTTAAGGCTGGTATTGATGATTATTCAGTATCAGATATTGTAACACAGTTAATGTTTATTAATGGTTCGTTTGGTGCTGAAGATGAAGATCAAGCATATGATACTGCTAATGACATTCTTGAGTTAATGGGTAAATATGGCACTTCAGTTAAAGGTGTTACTAACTTTGCTGGTGATGAATTAGATATGAACGATGTTGCCTATGCCGTTAAATTAAATGCTTATTTAACTGATGATACCGATCATGTTGATGTCCTAAACGATATTGCTACCTTATTTGTTAAAACCGCTACTGCTAAAACTAAAGAAGAAATAAAAGCTAATGCTGAGAAAATGATAAATATTGAAGCCCAATTAATGGTAGGTACATATAAAAATAGTGAAGGCGAAGCAATTAATTTTATTAATTTAACTGATGCTGAACAATTTGTTGCGGGAATCATGTTTCAAATAATCGCCCCAACAATTACAACTGCTCTTGGTGAAAAATACAATGTCGTAATTGATGCCGAACATAACGCAAGTCGTAAAGTTATTGAAAATTTCTATAACCCGATGTGCGATGGTAAATATAATACCGAAAATGTTTGGGCGAGAGCATATAATGGTCTTGTTGAAGACAGTTTAAGCCAAAAAAATAAATTGGTTTTGAAATAAGGGGAGGAAGTAATTATGTACGACGAAAAAGTTTCTTATCGAGTAGGAATTAATTGGAAGGACATTATTTTAAAAGTAATATTACTTATCTTATTTGTTCTCTTATTAATCTGGTTATTCCCTTCTCCCCAATTAGATACCTTCTATGATAGTGTTTATAACAATAATATTCAAACCATGAAGGATGCTGCTACTGATTATTACACAGTTGATCGCTTACCAGCAAATATTGGCGATTCAACAACAATGACGCTTGGGGAAATGATTAAAAATAAATTAATCGTACCTTTTGTTGATAAGGATAATAAGAGTTGTGATAATAATGCTAGTTTTGTTCAATTAACTAAAATTAGTGATACTGAATATACTTTAAAAGTACAATTAGCTTGTGGCGAACAAGAAGATTATATTATCTCAACTATTGGCTGCCACGATGTTTGTCAAGATGGCGTTTGTAAACCGGTTATTGAAGAAGAAAAAGTAGTTGAATATGAATATAAAAAGTCCGTTTGTGATGGTAAAGAAAATTGTACTTGTCCTAGCGGATATACTTTAAATGGTTCAACTTGTACCAAGAGTGGACCTGATAAAACAGTTAATGCTACACCAGAGTATTTCACCGATACGACATTAGTAACTAATGCAGAAGTAAATATTGGGGGAACATATACTGTTTACTCTAATCCAATTAGTACTTTTGTAAATACGACTTATAGTTGTCCTAGTGGTTACACATTAAATGGTTCAACTTGCGTAAAAACAACTGCTGCTACTTATACACCAGGAACTACGACTTATAGTTGTCCTGCCGGTTATATAAAAGCTGGTACGACTTGTTATAAAACAATCAATGCTACAGTTACTACTGGCACTGGATCATATAGTTGTCCAGCAGGTTATACCTTAAATGGTACAACCTGTTATAAAACTTATGTAGCTACTTATACTGCTGGTGGTACGACTTATAGTTGTCCTAGTGGTTACACATTAAATGGTTCAACCTGTTATAAAACTTATGCTGCTACTTACACACCAGGGACTACGACTTATAGTTGTCCTAGTGGTTATGCTAAGAGTGGTAGTGGTTCTAGTACTAAATGTACTAAAACTTATGCCGCTACTTATACTGCTGGCACTACAACTTATAGTTGTCCTAGTGGTTATACTAAGAGCGGCAGTGGTTCTAGTACTAAATGTTATAAAGC
>DAOOOU010000081.1:0-2967 GCA_035387905.1 Bacilli bacterium
GTACCCATTGGTGTACATGAGAGTGGTAAAAGTACTCCCGAAGTAATCTTTACCATTTTACATGCTGGTGGTAAATTTTCCGAGTCTGGTTATAAAGTATCGGGTGGCTTACATGGGGTTGGAGCTTCGGTAGTTAATGCTTTAAGTCGTTATATGGATGTTACCATTTATCGCGATGGGGTAATCAGTAATATTCGCTTTGAAAACGGCGGTAAAGTTAGTAAACCACTTAAGCAAATTGGACCAACCAATAAAACCGGGACGACAGTTACCTTCTTACCCGAAGAAACAATTTTTAATAACATTGCTTTTTCCTATTCGACAATTTGTGAACGCATGCAAGAGTGTGCCTTTCTTTTAAAACAGCTAACAGTGGAAATTGTTGATGATATTGAAAACCAAAGCACCACCTATCATTATGAAAATGGCTTAATCAATTTTGTTGAATATATTAACGAAGATAAAAAAGTTTTACATCCGGTAATTAATTTTAATAGTTTAAAAAGTCAAATCAATGTGGAAGTAGCGATGCAATATACGGATACTTATAATGAAAATATTATTTCTTTTGTTAATAATGTTAAAACAAGTGATGGGGGCACCCACGAAGTTGGTTTTAAAACGGGATTAACTAAAGCTTTTAATGAGTATGCCCGCAATAATAATATTTTCAAAAACAAAGATGGTGGCTTTGAAGGTAGTGATGTTCGGGAAGGGTTATTTGCGGTTATCAGCTTACAAATACCCGAAGCCCTATTACAGTTTGAAGGCCAAACAAAAGGTAAATTAGGGACTAATGAAGCCCGGAGTATTGTCGAGAATGTCGTTTATGATTATCTAAAATACTATTTAGAAGAAAATAAAGAAATTGCTTTATTAATAATTAATAAAGCAGCGCGCAGTAAATTAGCCAGGGAAGCTGCTCGTAAAGCCAGGGAAGAAGCCAGAAGCGGTAAAGATAAAAAAGCCATTGAACGAAATTTATCAGGTAAACTAGTTCCTGCCCAAACCCGTAATCCGCAAATTAACGAATTGTTTTTAGTTGAAGGGGATTCGGCGCTAGGCAGTGCTAAGCAAGCAAGGGACCGTAAATACCAAGCCATTCTGCCTTTACGTGGTAAAGTCGTAAATGCGGAGAAAGCTAGTCAAAATGATGTCTTTGGCAGTGAAGAATTAAATACCATTATTCATACGCTAGGAGCTGGTGTTGGTAGTGACTTTAATATCAAAGATACCAACTATAATAAAGTTATTATTTTAACGGATGCTGATGATGACGGGGCTCATATTCAAGTCTTATTATTAACTTTCTTTTATCGTTACATGCGTCCTCTAATTGAAAATGGTCATTTATATGTGGCCATGCCCCCATTATTTTTAGTAACTACTAGTGACAAGAAGAGAACTTACTTTTGGACCAATGAAGAAGTTAAAGAATTTACCAGTGGTAAAAGTGGTTATAAACTAAAACGCTTTAAAGGTTTAGGGGAGATGAACCCTGATCAACTTGAAGAAACCACGATGAATCCTCATAAACGGAATCTAATTAAAGTAAGTATTAGTGATGCGGCTTTAGCGGAGAAAAGAGTCACCGTCTTAATGGGTGATGCGGTTGAACCACGAAAAGAATGGATTAATGCGAATGTGGAATTTTCACTTGAAGATAACTATCCTGTATAGTTATCTTTTTTATTTATAAATAATATTTTATGATATAATTAACTTAATAATAAAGAGGTGGCTTAAATGTTTAAAAAAATCAATAAAAAACTTAAATCACAGTTACGGATTGGCTTAGCAGTCTTGTTTATGATTATCGCTATTTTTATTATTAGTGCCAGTATTAATATTCGTCAAGCAACTTCGAAAACAATCTTAAAATATGAAGAAAATAGTAATGTTTTATATCGGGTTTATTATAATAATCAAGATTATTTAGCAAGTGATATTAAAGAATATCAAACTAATCAAATTAAAAACATCCGCACTAATTTTAATTATAATTTTCTGGCCGATGCTAAATTTGATTGTAATTACGATTACCAATTAATTGGTCATTTAACAGTAATGAATAAGCAAGATATTGTTTGGCAAAGAGACTTTGAGTATCTTAAATACCAAAATGAAACTAATAAGAATAGTAATGGTTTTAAAATTATTGAGTTCTTAGATATAAACTATGGTGAATATGAAGCATTAGTTCGTAAATATGTGCCTAATTACTTAGCCAGTTATGATACTAATCTAGCTGTTACTTTAGATATTAAAGTTAATGGCAATTATCAGAAATATAACGAAAAGATTAATGGTGAAGCAAGTGTCATAATGAATATTCCTCTGATGAAAGACAAAACGAGTTTTACGATAACTCGGGATGATGTTAACGAAGCTAGTGTTAAAGGGATTGAAAATAATGCGGTTAAAAATATTTTCTTATTCTTTATTGGTTTAATCATTTTCATTGCAACGCTAATTATTATGGCTAACGAATTATTAAAAGCCATTAATGAAGATAAAAAAGCCCTTAAATATAAAGCTAATTTAAAAAAATATTTAAAACTCTTGGGTGAAGTCACTAAAGTTAATAAAGTTCCTGATTTACGAACTAAGACTGTAAATATGGTTAATGATATTGAAGTCATCTATATCGTTCAGAAACAAGTTAAATTACCAGTTATCGTTACCGAAAAAATTAAAAATGCTGAAACCTGGTTTATTATCTTTAATGGTAATATTGCCCATGTCTTTGTTCTAAAAAAATAATTTATAACATGTAAACCTATTTGGTGTTACCTGTTTTTTTATGCTATAATTTTTATGGTGAACTAAAAATGGAAGATATCATTCAGAAAATCCACAATTATAGTTTAGAAGAAATAATGGGCGAACGCTTTGGTCGTTATGCTAAATATATTATTCAAGATCGGGCCATTCCCGATGTGCGGGATGGTTTAAAACCAGTGCAAA
>DAOOOU010000082.1:0-2967 GCA_035387905.1 Bacilli bacterium
TAAAACCAAAGCTTGGCAACCAGGTTGGCAATACATAATTACTAAATAATATATAAAATAAAAAACCAACTTAGTTGGTTTTATTTTATTAAAGTATCATCTTTGACAAGGTTATTACTTGATAATTTTTTATGACCAGTTGAGATTCCTTCGCCACCATCAATATTAGCTAGGGTCCCGGTGGCACTACTTAATACTGAATAGAAGTAGATACTTTCCGCAACTTCCTCAGGATTAACAATAATCCCCATTGGATTATAATAATCATAATAAGCTTGGGCATTATCCTTAGAACCAAAAGCATTAATTAAGAGTGGGGTATCTACTGGTCCCGGTAAAACCCCATTGATTTTTATCCTAGCATCAATTAAGGAACTACTATCAGCTAAACACCTAACCATTGAATTAATAGCGGCTTTTGTCATGCAGTAAAGAATTGAAGTGGGTTCTGGTTTATCGCCTAGACCAGAAGAAACTAAAACAATATTACCCTGACTAGCTTTTAATAGACTAAGGGCATACTTAATAACTAATAAATAACCAAAGACATTGACCTTAAAGATATTTTTAAGATCATTAAGGGTTATTTCATTAACACTATCATAAGTATCTTCTGTAATATTTTCTCTAAAGTCAGCTTTATTACCTTTAGCCAGAAAACCAAGACGATATATTCCCGCACAATTAACTAAAACATCTAATTTAGGAATTGCTTTAAAAGCATTTTCAATCTCACTAATATTTCTAACATCAGCTATAAGGGAAGTAACATCGGGTAGAGGACATTCATTAATATCGAGAACATATACTTGCCAACCTTCAGCCAAAAACTTTTTAGCTGTTACTAAACCAATACCCGAACTACCGCCGGTAACTAATACCGCTTTCTTTTCATTATTTACATGGACTTCATTGATGGTTTGCGTTTTATTCATTAATGAAGGAATATAAGAATAAACATTAGCGTGACTCTCACCCCCATCAACGGTTGCTAATGAACCATAACAACTAACACATTTGGTATGACAAAGAGTTTGTTCAACAATATCATCTAATAAGACTAATTTATTAGCCGGAATATACTTAATATACTCATTTAATAATTCTTGTTCATCATAGACAGATAGCAAGGTTTCTGTAAAAGCTGGGCCAACTAAAACTGAGTTAAAACGGACATTCTTTTCCGTAATCGTTAAGCATTTAACTAACATGACTAATGCCGCCTCTAAGATTGAGTAAAGCGGCGCTACTGGTTCGGGATTAATGGCTAAGGCTGAGGATATTAATTCCACATTACCTTTACTTTGGCGAAGAAGGGGTAGTATTTGTTTTAAGAATCCTACTGGGCCAGCAATTAATTCACTATAGAATGCATCAATATCATTTTGGGTAAGATCAGCAACATCCTTTTCTTGAAAGATTGAAGGATACATCACTAAGGTATTAACACTAATATTATTATTTGTTAAATAATTAATTAAACGACTAGCGAATAACTCATCAGTTAATTGACCTTGAAAACAAATAACCCCTTCGTTTTTTAAATCCGTCCATGATATTTTACTAATTTTTTTCTCGGGTTCAACTGCCGATTCATTAAAATAGATAAATTCGTCAGTTGCTTCATTACTCTCATCAATAGCAATAACTTGGTAACCTTCAGCCAAATAGCGTTTAATCATCTTAATACTTAACCAACGTCTGGCATTAGTAATAATAACCGTCTTTTTATTCATTTTTATTCTCCTTTTTTGAAACAATGTTATATTTTATTATTAAGTCGCCGCCTAAAGGCATAAAGAACTCTTCAAAGTAAGCACCAATATTTTTAACATAAAATGCTGCTCCCGGAATCAACTCACTTTGATATTTATGGTTAAGATAATATAATCCTAAACGATCACCACTATCGGAAGAACCGCCACAAATACTAAAAACAAAATCATCAGCAAAACTTTTTTCGTATCCTAATTTGACAAGGCCATCATTTTTAGTCATCAAATATATTTCAAATAATTTATGATATAATAGCACATCAACAAAGCCACTATAGATCCCATTTTTGATAATAACTGTCTTAATACCTTTTATCTCTTTAACTTTAGTAATTCTTGTTGCCATATCAACACAGTTACCAGCAAGAAAACGACCCGGTTCAAGAATAATGGTTTTTAATTTTAATTCTTGTTTAAGCTTAGTTAATTTAAAGGGGTCAATTTCCTGATATTCTTTAGCCCCACCAATATTAACAAAGGTCATGCCAAAATCATTGAAATTTTTAGAAATATAATCAAGCATAATATTTAAAGAGTCATCAGTTGTAAATAATTCTCTTTGTAAATAAAAACTAATACCAAAATCTGGGCAGATATTATTTCTTAAATACTCTAGCATGGCTTGGCATTCTTCTTTAGTGCCCCCAAGATGACTAATTTTATCAGGAAACACTTCGGTAATTGTTAAGCGCACGGCAATTTTAACTTGCTTTAGATTAGCATATTTTGCAAATTCTAATAACGAATTTAGATTATCAAAAGTAAAATATCTTACCCCTTTATTATATAATTCTTTAACAAATTTATCTTCGGCTAGGACATTAATTAAACACATGCGTTTAGCTGGTACCTTTAATTTTCTAAGCAGATGATAATGACTGGGATGACTAATTAAAAAACCATGATCTTTGTTATTTAGTAACGGCTTTAAAGTTTTTAAAATACTAAGATTAGAGTTAGTTTTTAAAGGGTAGTATACAGCACCCATTTTTTCAAATTCTCGGAAATTATTAATAAGTTTTTCTTGATTAAAATAAAAGTTAATAATATTTTCATTTAGTTTTATCATTATTTATCTCCTTAATCTATTTTATTATATCAAAAAAAATAATAGTTTAGTTAGATATCGACAAATAATAAAAAAAATGATATAGTGGTACTTACCTTTAAAATATTAGTAGAGATTAAAGGG
>DAOOOU010000083.1:0-2966 GCA_035387905.1 Bacilli bacterium
ATCTTTTTTAAGCACTAACTATTTTCAAAAAACAGCAAAAATAAAAAATGTAATTTTTTAGATAAAACAAATAGTAAAGATATGTAAATCAAACACAAAAAACCGCAAATTGTTTTTAAAGCCTTTATTTAAAGGGAAATATCGTTAAATTATTATTATGGTAACCGCGACACATTGCTTTATTTATGGCAAAAAATATAAAAATTAAAAAATTAAATTTTTTAAAAATATTAAAAAAACATTTACTTTTTAAAATATTAAGATACAATTAAATTAATACGGTAGAGCCATATTAAAAGAAAAATATTTTTCTTAGTCCCAAAATCAGAACAATATGAGGAGGTAATGATGATGATTGAGACAATAATTAAAAGAAGTGGGGAAAAACAGAAGTTTGATCCGAAAAAAATTGAGGAGGCAATATTCAAAGCAATTATCAGCGTTGATAGTTATCAAGCTGATGAAGCTCGTTCTAAAGCTAAATTAGCAGCTAATATTGCCGTTTTTAAGTTAAACGAAAAAGGTACGAAGACAGTTGGCCTAGAAGATGTTCAAGATAAAGTTGAAGAAACGCTAATGCAATTAGGAATGATTGATGTAGCCCGAAGTTATATTCGTTATCGTCACCAACGCGAAATGTTGCGTAAGGATAAAGAAGCAGCCCTTAGTGTTGAAAAAATGATGAGCAATTATATTAAACAAGAAGACTGGCGGGTTAAAGAAAACTCAAACATGGATTATTCATTACAAGGGTTAAATAATTATATTGTTAGTGATATTACTAAAAGTTTCTGGTTAAATCATGTTTTTTCCACTGAAGAACGTGAATTACATGAAAGTGGTGATATCCATATTCATGATTTAGGTTTATTTTCAACTTATTGTTGTGGTTGGGATTTAGAAGGGCTTTTGTTAAAGGGTTTCAAAGGGGTACCTAATAAAATATCTTCGGCCCCAGCTAAACATTTAAAAACTGCTTTAGGTCAATTAGTAAACTTTATTTATACCTTACAAGGTGAAGCGGCTGGAGCACAAGCAGTATCAAGTTTTGATACATATTTAGCCCCATTTGTCTACTATGATAAATTAACTTATAAAGAAGTTAGACAAGCTATTCAAGAATTTGTCTTTAATGTTAATGTCCCAACTAGAGTAGGTTTTCAATGTCCTTTCTTTAATATCACGCTTGATTTAGTTGCTCCCAATATCTTAAAGAAGAAACCCGTTATTATTGGTGGTGAACTAAAAGAAAAAACTTATGGTGAATTTCAAAATGAAATTAATATGATTAACAAAGCCTTTTGTGAAGTAATGATGGAAGGTGATTCCAGTGGTCGAATTTTTTCCTTTCCCATTCCGACATATAATATTTCTCCTGACTTTGATTGGAATAATGATGTTGTTGACGATATTATGAAGATGACTAGTAAATATGGTATCCCGTATTTTGCTAATTTTATTAATAGTGATATGAAGCCTGAAGATTCAAGAAGTATGTGCTGTCGTTTACGCATTGATAACCGCGAATTAATTAAACGTGGAGGTGGCTTATTTGGTGCTAATCCGCTAACAGGCAGTATAGGGGTTATTACCATCAATCTGCCGCGTTTAGGCTATTTATATAAGGATTTTAATGCCCTTAAAGAACAACTTAAGAAATTAATGAATATTTCCAAACATATTTTAGAAACTAAAAGAAAAGTTTTAGAAAAAAATACGATTGATGGTTTATACCCTTATAGTAAATTCTACTTAAGTGATGTTTATGATCGCTTTGGTGAATATTGGAAAAATCATTTTAATACGATTGGCATTAACGGCATGAATGAATGTATTAGAAATTTCTATAACGATAAAGAAGATATCTGTACTAAAAAAGGTCAGAAGTTTGCTAATGACATTTTGGACTTTATGCGCGAAGAGCTGGTCGAATTTCAAAAAGAAGGGGACTTATATAATCTCGAAGCAACCCCCGCTGAAGGTACTGCCTATCGTTTAGCAAAACTTGATAAAAAAGCTTATCCTGATATTATTACGGCTGGTAAAGATGAACCTTATTATACTAACAGTTCACAATTACCAGTTGGTTATACTGACGATTTATTTGACGCTTTAAATCTCCAAGATACTTTTCAAAAGAAATATACTGGTGGTACAGTATTCCACGCTTTCTTAGGGGAAAAGATAGATGATTATAATGTAACTAAAAACTTAATTAAAAATATTTTCGAAAATTATAATCTACCATACCTTTCAATTACGCCAACATTCTCCATTTGTGAAGAACATGGTTATTTAAATGGGGAACAAGCTAGTTGTCCAAAATGTGGTAATGAAACCGAAGTATGGACGAGAGTAGTTGGTTTTTATCGCCCAACTAGAAGCTTTAATAAAGGAAAACAAGAAGAATATAAAGATCGTCAAGAATATGTCATCTAAAGCAAAGATTATTTCCGGAATTCAAAAGTCATCGTTTATTGATTACCCCGGGGAAGTATCATTTGTTATCTTCTTAGGTGGTTGTAATTTTCGGTGTCCTTATTGTCATAATAAAAGTATTGTTTTAAAAGAAACAAATACTTATGACACGGAAGAAGTATTAACAATGTTAAAAGAAAGGCAAAAAGTTATTAAAGCGGTAGTTATTAGTGGTGGCGAACCGACTATCTGGCAAGATCAATTAATTACTTTAATGCAAGATATTAAAGTCTTAGGTTTTAAAATTAAACTTGATACTAACGGGACAAATCCGGCTTTATTAAAAAAAATTATTAAGGCAAAACTAGTAGATTATATTGCAATGGATATCAAAAACAGTTTTCCTAAATACGAGTTAACTTGTGGTCAAAGGGTTGATCTTGAAGCAATAAAAGAAAGTATAAAATTAATTGAATCAGAAAAAGTTCTTTACCATTTTCGGACGACAATTAATAAAACAATGCATACTAAAGAAGATCTTGAACTTA
>DAOOOU010000084.1:0-2881 GCA_035387905.1 Bacilli bacterium
TTCGCATTTCTAATATCTTCGGCACATAATCTTCTGATTTCTTCAATCTCTAAATCACTAAAGAACGATAATAAACGTTCCACATCTTCATCGTAGGAATTCATAAACATTTGGTAAAAATCATAAACAGTAGTTTTTTCTCTTGATACCCATAGCGTTCCTGAAGCTGTCTTGCCCATTTTCTCGCCATCAGCTTTAACTAAAAGTGGACAAGTAAAGGTTTGAAGGCCTCGATCTTTTTTACCTTCGGCAAAATCCATTTTTCTAGCAAGATCAACACCAGCTACCATATTGGCCCATTGATCAGAACCCCCAACTTGAATCATACAGCCATATTTATTATTTAAATATACAAAGTCATAAGCTTGCATTAACATATAACCCATTTCTAAGAAAGTTAAGCCGCCTTGTTCTAAACGATTCTTATAGCAGTCAGTAGCTAACATTTTATTAACATTAAAATGAATCCCAATGTTACGCATAAAATCAATATATGATTCAGGATTAATCCAATCCGAATTATCTAATATTTTAGCTGGATTAGGGCCGTCGATGGCCACAAATCTTTTAACTAATTCGGTTACTTCTTTTTTATTATGAGCAACTTGTTCTTTAGTTAAAATGCTGCGCATATCTTTTTTACCAGTTGGGTCGCCAATTAAAGCTGTTGCACCCCCAATAATAACAATTGGGTGATGACCCAAGCTTTGTAAACGACGAACCATGGTTAAAGCAAAAAAGTGGCCAATATGTAAACTATCAGCTGTGGGGTCAATCCCAAAATAGAAAGTTTGAGGTTCCCCATCTAACATTTTCTTAATCTGCTCTAAGTCCGTTGCTTGATAGATGTACCCTCGCTCGTTTAGTATTGCAAACGCTTTCTTTGTCATATTTTTATCTCCTTTTCTAAAAAAACCGCGCTAATTAATCCTAATAAGGACGAATTATCGCGGTACCACCTTAATTTATAAAATATCTTAATATTTTATACACTCGCGTTGTTAACGGAACCACCCGGTTTGAATTCATAACCTGTAATTCATTTTAGTTTTGATCCTATTTCCCACCACCCAATAGTTCTCTTTCTTCAAAATCCTAAAATTACTGCTGTTAATCATAATTCATTAACAATTTGATTATATCATAAAAATTATTTTTACAATATATTTTTTTAACGACCTTTTACTGGACCGTCATAATAACGATTACTTAGTTCTTCATTGGTTGTAGTATTCTTTATATCGTATTTACCAGTTGTGTCATTTTTAACAAGTTCATAGATTTGATCATCAGTTAAATTATTAAATTCGGGGAATTGTTCCACAAAAGTAATAATTGGTAATGGCGCTGCGGCTTTCTTATCTTTATTAAAATAGGTAGAAGTTACTGCTGTAACTTTCATGTTTAGCTTATGACTGATGCCTTTTTGTTCATCATTTGTTACCAAATCATTACTACCTCTTAGCAAATCAAAATAAGCAACTACTAGTCGATCAGAACTTATCGGTTGATTAAATTTAAGCTCATAGAGACTAGCAAAAATTTTCATGAAGTTAGCTGTACTTTCCTCAAAAGTTCGTTTACAACCAAAATAAGTGGCTAGATTAATTAAGAATTCAGTTAATTCAGCATCGGATAGACTACCTAAAGTAGTAGCGTATTTAGAGTTGTTTATATTGCTTTTAAATTGATTAAGGCCATTATAAATATCATTAATATTATTAAGTAAGATTGCCATATTCGGTTCAATATTACAATTACTCTGCCAATAAGCACTGCGTAGAGCTTTAGCGGCGGAATGAACGTTAAGTAAATAAGCATTTAATTCTAAGGCTTTAGTTTCATATTCAGGATCAAGAGCATTAACACTTTCAAAAATCGGTAGCCAAGAACCTGTTCGGTAAACCTCAAGAATAGTTGCTTTAGAAAATAGTTCAATCATTAACTTGACGAGTATAACCTCTTCAGCATAATTTTCAGTTTCTCCAAGACCATATTCAGCAGTTAATAACTCGGTTAAGCCTTCTTCAATAGTTACACTTGCTATGGCCGGATACTCTTTAATTGTTACCCCGTTATATGTATAACCATCCATTGCTTTATATTTTTTATTATCATTGAGAAGATGAAACAGTTCATGGTTAAGATAATATTTGTTTTGACCATTAGCGATTAATTCAGCAAAAGAACTAATTCCGTTGTAAATATAGATATTCTTATTAAAGTTTTCTGCCTTAGCACCATTTCGCTTTTCCCCAGTATAAATTACTTTAAAATTGCTAAGCAAAGCACATATTATATCAATATCTAAACTATCACCCCAATCATTAGCATAGGGGGCGATTGTCTGAAAGATATAGATTCGTTCTTCTTTACTTAAATTAGGATTGGCATTAATTGCCAGTTCAAATCTTTTAGCGGCTTCACTAACGGCTTTTTGCTCATTACGTTCGTAATTACTAAAACTTGTTGTTGGTTGGTCTTTAATTAATTTTAGCCGATCTCTGATTGTAGCTCCAGCGCCTATTGCTATTGCAACAGATAATACCACACTTCCCACTTTGATAAACACTTTTTTAAAGTTCGTTTCTTTAAATCTTTTGTTTTTATTATCAAAAGAAAAATCATCATCATAATCACTTTTTAGTGATTTAGGATGAGTTTGATATATATTATTTAGTAAATCAGCTTCCTGTTTACTGGGCGGAACAACTGAATTATTAGCAATCTTAAGATACTTTCGATCTAAAGTATCGCTATTTATCAGTAAAACAAAAGCAATATTACCGATATAGACATTACCACAATTAATATAACGCATTTAGTTCTCACCTACACTAATTAATAATATTATCTCATAAATAGTAGCAACCATAATAAT
>DAOOOU010000085.1:0-2808 GCA_035387905.1 Bacilli bacterium
CATGATCTTCATCAACGAGATAATGAAACTATAGCACTTTTTATGATAATAATCAAGTTCAACTAATTATTTATTTTAATAAGCAAATAAAAAAGTACCTATTTAAGTACTTTTATTATCTATAATATTAAATTCCGTTAGTTGGAACTTGTTCCGGTTCACTTTGAGCAAAATCATAATTACCATTGTTTATGGTATCATTAATTAATTTTTCAGCTTGAAGTCTAATCGCGGCTTCTTTCTCTTGATCAAGAATGCTTTCATGGCCTAATTTATCACCCTTTTGCACTTCATCAATAATTAGTAAAGTTCTTAAAACAGCGCGGGCTTTATTAAACATATAATCTTCTTTTCCACCAATTCGACCTCTTCCATAATGAGTAATGCGTGATAAATCAAGGGGATCAACGCTTAAATATTCGACTGGTACTTGATCTTTAATTGCTGCCTTTTCGGCGGCAATTTTTTCAACAGCAGCAGTTAAGGCTTTTTTATAAACCCCTCTTTCAACATACTCTCTTAAACCGTAGGTGGCATTCATTAAATCAAGGTCTAAGTTTTTATTAAAAATTAATTGGTCACCAACCGTCACGGAATATATTACTTTTTGAAGACGGTATATTATTTCTTTAATACTAACTTTTTTAATATCTGTATCAATTAGGCCAACATTTATATCGGGGATATTTGCAAAGCCAATAGCATTACATACTTGCACTAATCGATTAACACTACTTTTTAATTCTTCAAATTTACCAGTTACTAATCTTGCTAATGAAAATAAATTTTTTCTAGCACTTTCTAACTTCTCTTTATGTTCGCCATTAAAATGTTTTAATATACCAAAGCTTTTATATTCTCTTTCCAAATCTGCAACTTCGCTTTGTTTTTGTGAAGCTTTAAGAAATAGTTCTTGAAAATCGGAATATATTCTTAATAAATTTTGCAAATTATCAACTGGCATCGGTTCCGGATTAGTAAAAGCATTTACATCAAGTTCGCAGCGTAAACTTCGTTCCTCGTGGTCTAATAAATTAATTTGGCCTAATCTTTCATAATTTGATCGGTCTCCATTCAAACAATCAAGAGCTAATTTAACTGTCGGCACCTTTATATGACCAAAAATATCAAGAAAAGGATCAATATCATTTCCTTGCTTCATACTAGTTGCGGTATATTCGTCAGCTCGTGAAAGCGCCCTAATGACTTCTTCTAATTTTGTATAGCCGGCTTGAGTAGAAATTAAGTATTTGACAAAATTTTCGCTAGTTAAATTCTTAACACTTTCCAGTTGCCTAGTTTCTTCAGCTAACCTTTGTCTTAATATTTCTAGATCATTATTAAGAAAAGGTCCATTGCCATTCGGATTTAAACTTGCTCCACTCTTGATTAATTCGTCAGCAATTAATTTGTTAGTTTGTTTTATTTGCTGCTCAAGTTGCTCGATTTTTTCCTGAATATAAGAAGCCACCGGCATTTCCGCATAGGTTTTTTCGGCAATTTCGGCAATTGCTAAAGATCTTAAATAACCCATTATTTTATATAATAATTGTAATTCTTCTTTCTCACTTTGGGTGAAGCCAAAATCTTTTTGACTAGCACCACTTGCCATTTTTTGTTCAAAGAATTCTAAACGACTTAGCAAATATTTAAAATGCTCAATGGTAATATCTTTTGGCATTAATTAACCTTCTCTCCTAATTTTTTAAGTAAATACTTTGTTCGATCTAAAATATTTTCAATTTCAGGTAAAGATAATACTTCGTTTTTCATATCTAATTTCCTACTTTCTACTATTTATATAATACCATAATTCGTTTATTATGCATATATATTATGTCAAATAAAAGAGGAATTTACATTCCTTTAATTAATGAATAGCTTGGATAAAATAAGGATCACTAGCGATTCCTGTACCAGAAACCACGGTACTCTCTTTTGCAAGCGAAATTACTGGTCTTACGGGGACTACAGTATCCACATTTTGCTTACCATTATTAAATCCCGGATTAGTATACATTTGGGCAGTAGAATCAAAGGTAACCGGGGACATAGTCCAAAAAGTATAACCTTGATTTAAATATGAGTTGTTAGTTGTCCAACTATTATTTACTCCCGCCATAATCATCTCATCTACAGAAATTAAACCGACCTTGGCCGTATAACTACCGCCAAAATCAGGATCTACTATTTCTGGGCAATCTAAACTTGGTTGAGCACTACTCATTCTAGTTGCCAAACTAGAACTAGTATCATTACAGAATTTAGTATTGCCAAAATTTATCGCATAGGAAGTTAAACCCGGAATATCCCCTGGATAAGTAAACTTAGTTGTGGCTTGAGCTGGATCAACCGTATTATCAAAACCCGTATACCATTCATTTAAATAATTCTTCAAATTACTATTTTGGACTGTGGTTTGATTATCATAAGTCCAGCCCAAATATTTTGCATCATTCGTGGTGATATTATAGCCGGCACTACCTAAACTAGTTATTTTATTGACACTATCATTATAATTATTAGCATAGGCAACTTCACCGACATCTTCTACTTTACCAGCATAGATTAACCGTACTGAACCATCACCATTAATTCTGATAATCCGCCAGTAATAATCTAAGAAAGAAACATAGTTATCAGTTACTGCTCCCCGATAATAAAGACTTGTGCCATCAAGATCGGTCGTTTGATAAACGCCCTCGTCGGTATTTGGACTTTGTGTAAAATCAGGAGCCGCTTTAGCACTAATGGCCACGATTCCCCCTTCATTTTCTAAAATTTGGCAATTCAGTAAATCAGTTGTCA
>DAOOOU010000086.1:0-2797 GCA_035387905.1 Bacilli bacterium
GATTTAACGTATATTGCTGCTGATGGTACTAAACAACGACCAATTATGTTACACCGTGTTATTTTTGGTTCAATAGAACGTTTTATTGGCATTATTACCGAACATTATGCGGGAGCTTTTCCCCTTTGGTTGGCCCCTAATCAAATTAATATTATTCCCGTTAATAATGCTTCGCACTTAAGCCCTGCTCAAGAACTGGCCAGTAAACTTAAAGCCTTAAACTATCGGGTTACAATTGATGAGCGTGAAGAAAAACTAAGTTATAAAATGCGAGCTAGTCAAATGCAAAAAATCCCATATACGATTATTATTGGTGATAAAGAGGTTACTCAAGAGCAAATTAGCTATCGTTTGTATGGCCAAGAAGCAACAAATTCATTATCGTATAATGAATTCAGCGAATTATTAGCTAAGGAAGTTAGTTCTTAATCAGACTAACTTTTTTATTGTATTAAATTATAAAATAAGATATAATTTTAATAAGAATATAGGGGTGCATTATGAAGATAACACTCATTGATTATAAGAACCTAGTTGATTTAATATTACCTAATAATGTCTTTGGGGATTATTGGATTGCTGATTCGGATAAGAATAATTTAATATGCATTGAAGCCAGTGGTAGTAGTTGGCTTTTAAAAAGTAACTCTGAAGTTAAATTAGTATTTAATAATACTTTTGTTAATGAACTAAAAGTTGAACCAGATAACTTTTATCATATTAAAAATATTACCACTAATGAAGAGTGGGTTATTTATAGTGCCCTATTTTATGACGCTAACCTTCGCCAATTAAACTTTAAAAGACAAAACGGCGTCGCCATATATATTGGTAACAACACAGCAAAAGTTGCAAGTAATGCTTATGCTAACTGGCTTTCTTATGAACACCCGATGCTTGCTTATAATCAGTTAGAATTAGCAATCGTTGATCAAAACATCTATCTTAAAAACCTTAATGAAAGCGTTGCTTTATTTGTTAATCAGCAACGAGTTACTAATGCTCGTTTAGAAAACGGGGATAGTGTTTTCTTGATGGGCTTAAGGTTTTCGGTAATCAACGATATTATTCTTTTTAATAATCCTGGTCAGTTAATTAAATATGATCCCAGTAAGTTTATTGCTCGGAGCCTACCGCAAGTTGAATATAAATTTAATCAAGAAAGTGCGGATAGTTATGTTGAAGTATTTGCTAAGAAAGATTACTTTTTAAGACCCCCTCGTTTTAATGAAGTTATTGAACCTAAGGAAGTAGTTATTGATTCTCCCCCAGCTAGTGAAATAGCAGAACCCATGCCAATTATCTTTACTCTAGGACCGATGTTAATTATGGGCATGTCTTCCTGTGTTACTGGTGGTCTAGCTTTAATCAAATTAATTAATCAAGAGACAACTTTTAAAGAATCAGCAGGAGCTATTTTTACGGCGGCAAGTATGTTATTAGTCATGATTATTTTTCCTTCTTTATCAAGACGTTATGAAGCTCATCGTGGTGCAAAAAAAGAAAAAGTCCGCCAAGAAAAATATCGCGAATATATTGATCATAAACGCAGTGCCATCTTTACCGAAATGAAGAAACAAAAACAAATATTAGTGGAGAATAATATTTCCCTAAAAGAAGTTGGCGATATTATTGTTTATCGCAAACGGAATCTTTGGGAGAGAAAACATACCGATAATGATTTCTTGGAATTAAGGTTAGGAATTGGAACGATCCCGCCATTCATTAATATTAAATTTCCTACAGAAGGCTTTACAATTGAAAAAGACGAATTAAAAGAATATGCCCAAAAACTAGTTAGTGAAGTCCGTAGTATTGACCAAGTACCAGTTACTTTTTCCTTTACCAAAAAATATATTAGTGCCATTATTGGTCAGAGTAATTTAGTTTCAAAATTTATGGAAGGTTTATTACTCCAAATGATTGCTTACCATGCTTATGATAATCTTAAAATAGTTGTTATCACTAATGAAAACACAGCTAACGACTGGGAGAATATTAAGAATACCTCATTCTGTTGGAATAACGAAAAAACGATTCGTTTTTATGGCTCTCATCCTGATGAAATTAATCAAATTTCCAATTATTTAGAAGAGATTTTATTATCGCGAAAGATAGCTCTAAGCCAGGATAATGTGGGAACCGATGAAATTAAGAGTTTCTATGAAAATTATGTTATTATTACCGATAACGTTGACTTAGTAAGAGGTGTTGGCATTATTGCTGATATTCTTAAATCTGATCGTTATTTAGGATTTAGTTTAATTATTAACACCGAGAAGTTAAACTCACTACCAAGTGAATGTTCATCATTCATCAGTATTGATCGCAATACCGGTGGTGTTTTTGAAAACGAATTAGTAGCAGATAAGAAAACTTCTTTTGTGCCTGATTTTCCGACTTTTGATCTAGATAAATTTTTCTATATTGCGGCTAATATCCCGATTGACATTGCCCATGGTGCTTTTGTTTTACCAAAAAACTATACCTTCTTAGAAATGTATGATGTTAGTAATATTAAGCAATTAAATTCATTTAATCGTTGGAAAACAAATAACCCAACAACCACTTTACAAGCCCCAATCGGAATAACAGAAAGTGGCGAATTATTTAAACTCGATCTTCATGAAAAAGCCCATGGTCCACATGGTTTAATTGCTGGTATGACCGGTAGTGGTAAGAGTGAGCTTATCATCACTTATATTTTATCAATGGCTGTTAATTATCATCCCAATGAAGTTAGTTTTGTTATTATTGACTATAAAGGTGGCGGATTAGCGGGAGCTTTAGAAAATAA
>DAOOOU010000087.1:0-2795 GCA_035387905.1 Bacilli bacterium
AATTACATCTAATGTTTCTGGTTGCATTAGCGACACATCATTTGTTGGAGTATTAACAGCTACTGCTGGCATCTGATTAGCAACCGCAACTTGTGCGTTGGGATTGGGTAGAATAATTCCTAAATCGGGCTTCTGCGTTATCCCTTGATTATTTAGCATTGCCCCTTCACTAGTTGGTGGATTAACAGGCGTAGTTGGGACTACTCCTTTTAAACCATCAGGTCCGCGCCAACGCTTATTAACATCGCAATTGGTACTATAAGGCATCGGACTTGGCAATTCCATCTTAATAATCATTGGTAGTTTAAAAGCACTACCAAAAGCAACACAATTACCAGGTTGTAAAATCTTTTGTTTTTCGACAACGTCTTCAGAAATATTAGGTAACATTTTTTGAATATAATCAATATCTCGAGGGTGCGTCATTTTAAAGATTAAGAAATTAGAACATTGGGAAATAACGGTATCGGAAATATCAACCGGACGCTGACTAATAATATTGAGTAAGATTCCGTATTTACGACCTTCTTTAGCAATTCGATCAAAAATATTATAACCAATTAAGAAGGTATCACTATCATTTTGCACATAACGGTGAGCTTCCTCTAAAAAGATATGAATGGGCATACTAGCTCGTTCTTTACTTTTTTTTACAAAACCAAATAACATACGCGAAATAATTTTAACTGTTACTTTAGCATGAACATCATCAATATCTTCGAGATTAATATTTATTACTTGGGCTTTAGCACCATTTTTTATGATTAAATTAGTGATATAATCATTTACCGTAATGTATTTATCATATTCATAAATTTTAGCAACAACACTATTTAAGATGGTATCAATTCTAACTTTAAGCAAAATGGCATCGCCATAAAGTTGTTCGTTATTTTGAAAACCTTCACTAATCAATGTAAATTCCATTGCTTTAGCAAAGTCTTTCATTACATAGTAAGCATCTGCTGGTTCTTCAGTCATTTCTAGGTCTTCATTAACAAACCCGAGAATGTAATTGGTAATTAAAACACTTTCCCCAAAATTACCATTAGAATCAATTTCTAAACATTCACTAAAATTTCTGGTATAACCTAAACCTTGAATAGTTGTATCAAAATCGAATTCAGGAGTGTGACAAACTTCTAATATTTTAAAGATTTCATTCTTTTTATTAGCTGTAATTTGATTACTATATAAAATGGCCATTAAAGCTTTAGCAATTAAATGATTCTTATATTTAGCAGCCGTTTCATCACCTTTAGAAAAGATTTTAGTTAGTTTTAGGGAACGTTCAATAATCGGTAATTGACTATGAGAATCAGCTTGTAATAATAAAGTTAAATCATCTAAATTAAGTAAATGAAATGGTACTTTGAGTAAAAAATCATCAGCATCAGAAGGCATCGTTGTAATGAATTTATAACAGTAATTACTATTATATTCATTTAGTCCCGTAAAAGCCGTTTTATATTCGCCATAAGCATCAAAAATAAAGATATTAGCATTATAAGAAAATAAATTGGTATTGCCAAAAATATTTTGAACAATTCTTGCTACCCCACATGATTTACCACTACCACTGTTACCAAAAATGGCCATGTGGTTAGATAATAAATTATTGATATTTACACAGACAGTATAATCTTTATAAATAGCACTTTGGCCGATTTTAAAAGAGGTATCATTATAAGTGCCAACTAGTTCTTTTAATTCTTCATCATTAATTATTCTAATTGTTGAAGATAAAACTGGTTTGCGAATAACCCCACTTAAGTATTTTTTATTTACAAATTCTCCAAGGAAACGGATAAAGATTTCTTTTTCATTTACTTCTTGAACCTCACCAAGAATTGCTTGATCAGGAGCTTCAAAAACTACGTACATGTTCATTAAATCAGCAATTTGTTCCCCCGTCTTAACGTTTTCAATATGAGCAATATTTTCGGTAATATATAATATTTTTCCGAACATAGCCAACACCTCTTATTATTCTAGGTATATAATAACATAAATATTTCTAAAAAAAAAGCCTTATCTAATATTTGATTTTATTAAGATAAGATAGTATACTAGTAATGTAAATAATATAGAAGAGGCCGAAGAATGAAAAAGTTTGATGTGGATTTAGAATATGCTAAAATTACTAATAACCGTTTTCGCATTCGCAAGAAAGTGTTAGTTATTTTTCTGTGTCTCGAAATCCTAACTTTAATTGGTATTAGTTATGCTTATTATCTTGCTAATGATACCCAGACTATGGTTTCGGGCGTTGTTGGCGAATTTGAACAAGTTGATTTTAAACTTAAAGTATATCTTAATGACGAGTTAGCTCCTGCCTTTCCGGCAGTTGATGCGGGATATACCTTCTCCCATGCCACTTGTGATAATGGGAGTACGGTAAGTTGGGATAATGCTAATTGGCTATTAGAAGTTACTCATTCTAACCCGGATTATTGCCAAATATATTTTACTAAATAAAAAAACTCTAGTTATTAGCTAGAGCTTTTTTTAATAATTCTTTAGTTAAAGTGGGACTAGCTTTGCCTTTAGTAACTTTCATTACTTGACCAACAAAGTAATCAAATAAATTATCTTTACCAGCTAAGTAAGTTTTAACCTGTTCTTGATTACTAGCAATTATTTCCTCGATAATTTTTTGTAATTCCCCTTCATCAGTAATTTGACTAGTTTCATTACTAATAAAACTACTTGGTGCTTTTTTTGTTTCCAGAGCCTTAAAGAAGATTTCTTTAGCTTGTTTGGAAGATATTAAACCTTGATTCATAGCATCAATA
>DAOOOU010000088.1:0-2792 GCA_035387905.1 Bacilli bacterium
AGGGGAAGATGTGTTAGTTAAATTAAATTTATCTTTTGAAGAAGCTGTTTTTGGTTGTGAAAAAACGATTAAACTTGATTTGCTAACAACCTGTGACGAATGTTCGGGCTTAGGTGGCCATGGTCAAAGTACTTGTTCTAATTGTGGTGGTCGGGGCCGAGTGATAACCGCTCAAAGAACGATGTTTGGGACTTTTCAATCAGAAAGTAGTTGTCCAAATTGTAACGGTAAAGGTTATACCTTTAAAACTAAATGTTCTTCATGTAATGGCGGGGGTAATGTTAATAAAACTAAAAGCATCGCGGTTAATGTTCCTGAAGGAGTCGATAATGGTTATCAACTAAGAATTAGTGGTAAAGGGGCAGCCGGTTATAACGGGGGACCAAATGGGGATATTTATTTAGAATTTATTGTTAAAGATCATCCGTTATTTATGCGTGAAGAAGATGATATTTTACTTGAAGTACCAATTACGATTACGCAAGCAACTTTAGGTACTAAAAAAACGATTCCAACTTTAGAAAAAGCAATCATATTAAACATTAAAGAAGGCACTCAAAACGGAGAGAAGTTTCGGATTAAAGGCAAAGGTGTTAAAAATCCGAATACTAATCGTCGGGGTGATATGATTGTTATTATCAAAGTAATAATTCCGACTCGTCTTGACCATAGTCAGAAGAGATTACTAAGTGAATTAGCTAACTCTGATTTAGAAAATAGTCCTGTTTATCGTGAATTCGACAAGTATATTAAGTAGTAAATATACTTGTTTTTTATTTGACACTAAAATGTAATCATTCTATACTTTAAATAGTAAGGGGTGGTAATTATGAAGTTACGCACAAAAGTAATTATAATTAGTGTCATACTAATTATTAGTCTAATTATCTTTGTTGTGCTATTAACTAAAAACGACCAACCCCGTAGTCTTAAAACTAAGGATTCGGCGCTCATTTATACCTTGGAGAATATTAGTGTTAATTACATAAGTGGTGATGTTCTTGAGCTAAAACAATATACTAAAGATCCTGATTATGTTACCGAATTCTCTGTTACTAATAATGGTTTAAGTGAAGACTATTATAATATTAACTTAATAAATATTAATACTAACTTAGCGAAGAATGATAATATCAGTTTACAACTTAAAGATCTTCAGCAAAATCAAGTAATAAATAAAATAATATCTGATCAAAATGATCAATTATTACTTGATCATATCAAAATTAATCCGGCAGAAACCCAACGTTATTCCCTAAAACTAGTTTGTGCTGATTGTCCTCAAACAACATTATTTAAAGCACAATTATCAATCTCCTTAGCGACTAAAAAAGAACCATATTTTGCGGATGTACTACTTAGTAACAATCCACCGCAAACTTTTAGTGGTGATTATAATCAAGTGGCCTTAACTAGTGAAGGTTTAAATCTTACTTTAGATGACTTTGGGACGGCTTATATTTTTCGGGGCAAAGTAGAAAATAATTATCTTAAATTTGCTGATTTAATGTGGCGCATTGTGGCCATTAATGGGAATGGCACCATTAAATTAATCCTTGATCAAGCAATTGCCGATAATTTACAAAGTTATCGTCCAAAAAACCTCGTTGATCAAGAACTAAGTCCTGATTTTGCCAATTTTGAACAAGCTAGTATTAATCAATTTCTTAAAGGTTGGTATGATACTAATTTAATAAATAATGATAGTATTATTGCTAATACAAAATTTTGTTTACATCTTTTAACGACGACGCAAACCGATAATAAACAATATTATAATCCTTATTTTCGCATTAATCTTAATCAACAACCAAGTTTAGTCTGTCAAGAGGGCAGTATTAATCAGAAAATCGGTTTATTAAGTGCTGATGAAGTCCTTATGAGTGGGGCGGTTTTGAATAAAGCCAATAGTAGCTACTATTTATACAATGCTAATAATTATAATAGTTGGCTAACCTTATCGCCTTACCAATATAATCCCCAAACCCAAGATATTTATATTTATAGTGTCAAGAATAATGGCAGTTTAATTACCACCAATAAAATTGATACCCCATTAGCTATCCGCCCCGTAATCAGTCTTAATAATAATTTACTAGTCAAAGGCACAGGCGGTATTAACGATCCTTATGAAATCATTAATCCTAATTAGTTGTCAAAAGATTGTAAAACCCTTGTTTCCTGTTTAAAAAGAATTTAATAAGTGCTAAAATAATTATGGCAGGTGAAAAATGTGAATTTATTTAATAATATAATTCGTTTTGTGGCTTCTTTAAGTACCTTTGATATCATCTTTTTCTGTGCCATTATCTTATTAATTATCTTGGTAATCACGATGCTTTACATTACTAATCAAAACGATGAACTGCAATATAAGACACCAAAAGAACCTGAAGTAGTCAATGAATCACCCATTATTGAGCCAAGCCCGGTAGTTCAACCACCGGTTATTGAACCAAAAAAAGAGTACTCTTTTGATAATATTGATTTAAATGAAGTTACGAAAGCTTTAGCTGAAGCGGAACCAATTAAAATTGATATGAATCAATACGAAACCGAACAAGAAGAAAAAGCGATTATCAGCTACGAGGAATTACTAGAAAATACGGGTTCTTATAAATTAAATTATGAAGACGAGCAAGATAATGATGGTATTTCTGTAAAAAAAGTTAATCTTAAAGATATTGCTGCAATTAACCATGATGAACCAGCAGAAAGCAGCCATCCACAAGTTATCAGTTATGCCAAAGAAGAAGCTTTTCTAGAAGCCTTAAAAAATTTACAACAATTAC
>DAOOOU010000089.1:0-2779 GCA_035387905.1 Bacilli bacterium
ATATTAATATGAGTGATTATCCTTTAATTACCGCGGAAACAAAAATGAAATGTCCGGGTATGAATTTTCTAAATTAGAGAATGTCATCTTTCATGATAATAAAAAAAGCTATTAATAATAGCTCTTTATTTTTTAAAAACAAATATTTTACTAAAGATATAATTTAAGGCTAAGACAATAAATTGGACAACTACCTTAGAAATTAAATCATTAAAATCTAATATTGATACTAGAAGATACATAACTCCAATTTCGCTTACTAGTGATAGTAATCTTAAAGTAACAAATTTATATAATTCTTTTATGATGTTTTTATTTTGACTGCGAAAAACAAACTTCCGATTAGCATAATAAGCAAATGCTACGGCACAAACCCAAGATAAGATATTAGCAAGTTGGTAATACATGAATAAGCGGCATAGAGCATAACTACCAATACTAACTACGGTGGTTAAACCACCAACAATTATATAAATAATAATCTCTTGATATTTTTTATAATATTTAGTAATTAACTTAATCATTTTTCGCTTTACTCTCAATTTTCTCTTTAATGATATATAATGGGCGATTTTTCGTTTCAATAAAAGTTTTAGCTAAGTATTCCCCGATGATCCCAATCATTAAGAATTGGATGCCCCCAATAAAGAGGATAACAACAATTAAGGTCGGGTAACCCGGAACATCAATTTCAAAGAATATTTTTTGAATTAAGACAATAACAATATATAAGAAAGAGAGAATCGATAAACCTAAACCAAAGATGGTACTAAGTCTTAGTGGAGCCGATGAATAAGAAACAATTCCGGAAACAGCATAATTAAATAATTGTTTGAAAGACCAATTAGATACCCCACCATTACGTTCACTGGCCACATAAGGTAAATACTTAGTATTAAAGCCGACCCAAGAGAAGATGCCTTTAGAGAAACGATTGCGTTCACTAACTTGTAAGATGGCTTCAACGACACACTTGCGCATTACCCGAAAGTCACTTGCCCCTTGGACAAATTTAACATCAGCTATTTTATTAATAAATTTATAAAAAGTTCTTTTAAAGAAACCTAAAACAAAACCTTCTTTGCGTTCTTCTTGGCAATAAGAAACAGCATCGTAATTTTCATTTTCATTGAGAAACTTAAGACCAGAGAAGACTAATTCAGGATGCTGCTGTAAATCAGCATCAATAATTGCCGCATACTCACCACTAACTTCATTTAAACCGGCAAAGATCCCGGCTTCTTTACCAAAATTACGGGAAAAGGAAATTACTTTAATATCTAAATCGTCTGTCCCTTTAAGCTCTTTTAAGTGAGCTAGGGTGTTATCCTTGCTGCCATCATTAATAAAGATGGCTTCACAATGATAATTATGCTTAGCTACCTCATCTTTAAGTGCTTGATAGAAGAGATTGATATTTGCTTCTTCATTATGACAGGGAATAATGATTGATAATTTAGTCATGTTTTTTCCTTCTTTCTTGATTAATTAAGAATATTAAACTGCCTAATCCTAATAATGATAAACCTTTACCTAAATTAAATAGGGGTGCCCGATAAACAATTTTAATATCATGCTGACCAGCTTTGAGGTAAATTCCAATAAAGGCTTTATTAACCATTTGATATTCGACCTTTTGCTCATCAACATAAATTTTAAAACCTTTATCATAAGGAATCGATAAACTAAAGTAGCCAGCTTGTTTATTGTTTATTGTACCATATATTTTATCCCCTTGGGTTAGTTTTTGATCAAAGATAAAAGGGGTTAATTGTGCTCTAGTAGTTAGATAAAAATCTTGGGGAAGAGTAAAGGTTTGAATGTTTGAAATCACATATTTACCTTTATCAAAACTTATTTTTAATTGCTGTAAATCATTTTTACTAGCAATTAAATATTTAAATTCATAATTATGATTATGATATTTCCAGGTTTTACATGATAATTTGTTTTTAACGCCATTAATTGTAATGCTGGTATCACCATCTTTGCATTCTTGATTGTAATCCATATGGAATTTAATAAATAATATTTTATCATCAAGTGGCTTATTTAAGAGTAAGGTTAAACTAGCGTTATCTTGGGCAGTAATCCGATAAATATCATTTTTTTCTTTAATTACTAGATGCTTTTGTTTTGTAATTTGATATTTCAAATTAAGCGGTTTAGTTTGGCTTTCATATTTGCTAGATTTAACATTATCAACAATCGTATAGTTCATCAGGGCTTCAATATTATAAGGGAAAGCTAATTTATCAAAGTCAGCTGTGCTTAGGACTTTCTGATTAATATATCCTAGGGGATATACTTGATCATTAGTATATAGATTATTCGCTGTTTTCTCATAATCTAAAATATTACCTTTAGTAGTATAAATGTTTTTAACCCCCATATAAACATTATATAAAACATTACTATTTTGGGTCATAAATGCGGAATTACGATATTCAATATTGTTATTAAAAACATTAAAGATAAAGTTATTATAGTTTCTATTAGCTAGGGAAGAATAAACACTTGTTTGATAATGTTTAATATTGGCAACATAGTTGACATTATAAAAGCCATTCTTTTCATCGCCAAACCGATAAAGATTTTTATCTTTAAAATCAAATTTTGTAACTTTTTGTTGTTCTTGTATTAGATCTAAATAGGTAGCTTTAGAAACTAAATCATCATCAAGATTAAGCGGTAAAACAACTAAAAAGGCAAAGACAACAGAACTAATATAAAATATCTTTGGTGAATGACTAATAAAATAGACAATTAAGGAACTATA
>DAOOOU010000090.1:0-2738 GCA_035387905.1 Bacilli bacterium
TTAAGGCTGATATTTTGGTTACCATAGGCGATGTGCTGTGATACTAATTTATCGCTTGTTACTTCTTCAACTAACACTTTTTTACCCACATCAAAATATTTACCTGAAGCATCAAGAATAAACAAACTTAAGCCTTCATTTATGTAAGTATATTGATAAGCATCAGCTTGCGTCATACCATAAATTTGTTCCGCTTTTACGACAGTTGATTTCCTAACCCGGTAACCAGCAAAAAGATTAGTTAGAGAAACCTTTTTAAGATATTTATTAAACATTAGGCACCTCGCTTCTTATTTTGAATGCGGCCAATAATTTTTAATAATAGTTTTGTTGGTAAAAAACGACTTAAAAATATTACCAGTTTCATGTGTAAGGTCGGAATAATAATTAACTTATTCTTAACCATTTTAGCTATCGCATATTGGGCTACAAACTTACTACCAACGCCATTAATTTTAAAGTTACCGCCAGCAACTTTATTAAAACTGGTTTTAACCGGTCCCGGGCACAAAGCACAAATATGAACCTTGCTATGACTAGTTCTTAATTCTTCATAAATCGCTAAGGTAAGTTTTAAAACATAGTTCTTTGTCGCATAATAGGTACTTAAACCAGGCCCTGCCATGAAACCAGCGGCACTAGCTACATTCATAATATAACCTTTATTTCGTTTCGTAAAATCTTGTAAAAATAACTTGGTTAATATATGGACCGCTTTAATATTTAGATCAATCATTGTTAATTCTCGATTTAAGTCAGTTTCGGCCATTTTACCAAACAAACCAAAGCCAGCATTATTAATTACAATATCGATCGTTTGGCCTTTTACTTCGTTATATAGTTTAAAACAATTTTCAGGAACGCTTAAATCAAGGGCAATGACTTGACTTTTAGTTGGCAGAGTTTTAGCTAAAGCTTTTAAATCCGCTTGATTACGAGCAACTAATATTAAGTCATAGCCTAAATTACTTAAATATATTGCCATTTCTTGGCCAATTCCGCTACTCGCTCCAGTTATTAATGCCTTCATCTTATCACCACTATAATTTTATCATATCTAAAAAAAAGAAACACTAGTTTCTTCTTTCTAAATAATCTAATATTGGGGGAACAAATTGTTTCTTACGAGAAATATAACCCGCAAGATATTTACCTTGTTCCAACTGTTTAATATTATAGACATCAGCTATTATTTGTTGAGCCTTCTCATTGTAAAAAATATAAGAGCCGCCGCTTACAATATCAGTGACAAACATTAGTGCTAACTGATATTTATTACTCGCTACCAAATCATTAAGTAGTGCTATATATGCTTCTTGGTCATTATTTATTTCTTTTACATCAAGCGATATAACCTGACTAATACCAAAATTAGTTTGGCCATAATTATAATCTCTAAAGTCTTGATAGAATATTTCTTTTGGTTTCTTACCTTTTAAGGAAGTCCCTTTTTTTAACATCTCTAAACCAAAATCATTAATATCAAGCTCGACAATAGCAGCTAATTTTTGACAAGCTATTTGGTCGTCATCGGTAGTTACTGGCGACTTTAATAATAGCGTATCAGATAATATCGCAGCTAATAATAAACCAGCAATTGGTTGCGGAATAGTAACTTGCTTTTCTAAAAATAACTGGTAAATTATTGTACAAGTACTACCTACTGGCGATAAGCGAAACTTAATGGGCATAAAAGTATTAATTGTTTCTAACCGATGATGATCAATGATTTCCATTACTTCGGCTTCATCTAAACCATCGACACTTTGAATAATCTGGTTATGATCAACTAAAATAACTGGTTGCTTACTAAATTTATGCACATCAATTAATTTAATTAACCCCAAACACTCTTCTTTATTATTGATTACTGGGTAATTACTAAAACCATAATTTTTAGTTAATTCAATAAAATCTTTACGGTAATCATAAAGGTGAGTGGTAATCGGATTTTTACTAACAATAATGTTTTTAATATAATTACATGTTTTAATTTTATTAATGAGATGATATAAATCTAATTTTGTAGTTAATAAACTAATCCCATTTTCCTTGGCAAAATTAATAATATCGCTGGTTGCATAAGCATCATTAATTAAGATGATTAATTGAGCTTTAAAAGCGGGAGCATGTTTAATATAAAAACTACTACTACAAATTATTAGAATGTCATCTTCTTGAAAACTTTTTTGTAAATTAAAATAATCGCGCTCGTCATAAACGATTCGAATTGAACCACTAATCGCTTCTTTATTAGCATAAATAACCTTGCCTTCAATCGTATCGGTAATATTTTGGATTGAAGAGTTTAAAATTAAAGCCTCATTATTTACTAAATAATTAGCAATATCTTTTAAGTTAACATAGCCCACTAATTTATTTTGTTGATTAGTAATCGGTAACCCAGTTACTTCCTCTTTAAGCATTTTATTCAAAGCCGCTTTAATTGAACGATCACCATCAATTTTAGCATTGGGATTATAGGGCATGTTCTTGACTTGAGCGCGAACATCATTTAAAATTTCTGGTTCTTTAATCTTAAAATAGTCTAAAACAAACTGGGTTTCACTATTAATTGGACTTAATATTCTGGGTTCGGTATTTTCCCCTAATTGATTTTTTAAATAAGAAAGACAAATACTAGCACACACCGAATCAGTATCTGGTTTTTGATGACCAAAAATTAGTGTTTTTTGCATTTTGCCCCTCCTTATTCTTAGTTAATATTATCACAAAAA
>DAOOOU010000091.1:0-2733 GCA_035387905.1 Bacilli bacterium
GGGAACCGTATTTGTTAGTTATTATGATCGAGATTATGTTTCAATACCTAAATTATTAAAAGAAAAAGGCTATTATACTAAAAGTATAATAGCCTTTTTCTTTTAATAATTTAGGTATTGAAACATAATCCCGATCATAATAACTAACAAATACGGTTCCCGATAAAGCCGGCATTAAAGATGTTAATAGTGTAAATTCAGTATCTGAAGAAGTACCAACACTTGGCTGAGGATAGAAGTTACTAAAGAACAAACCTTCATTAATTAGCTGATTTACAGTTGGTACTAATGCTTGGCCATTTATTTTTTTCCCGATTAAAAATGATTGGACACTTTCCATATGAACAAAAACAACATTCATGTTTTCCATAATTCCTGTATATTTATTTTTTTTAGTTGCTGGTAATTGACTTTGTTCTTGATAAAAATCTCTAAATAACTTAGCGGCTTTATCATAACCAAATAAGGAACTTAATTTAGGGGTTAAACTTTGAATTAAATCATTACTTTGATAAACAATTATGCCAAAGCGTTCAACAATATATTCGCGATTCCATTGTTTTGCTAACCGACTATAATCTTGAGTGGTTAATGAAACTAAACTAATCGCCCCGCAGATACCACCAATTAATAAGGTTTTAGAGAAGACTTTTTTACCTTTTTCCAATTTAGCTACCATTTGGTAATATTTAGCTTTTTTTAAACGAAAATGAAGGATGATAAAAGTAATCGGTGCTAATACATAGATAAAATCAAAGAAAGTAAATTTTTCAACTAAGGAATCAGTTACATCATTAACCTGGCCGAGGGTTGCTAATAAGCTAAAAGAGGTAAATGATAGATAGAATTTATAATAAATCGAGTTAATCGTACACATTACAGTAACGATGATTAACCAAAATAATAAATAACGAAATTGATTTTTAGGTTTAAGCAAATAACTTAATGAACCAGCAATTAATATTAAAGAAACATCAATTAAAAAAGGTTTGTGATCCCAAGTATTACCGACTGTAAAATTACGAATTAATATTGTTTCTAAAGATAATAACACAAAAAAAGCAACAAATGACCAATTGGTTGATATATAATTATAGATAATTTGTTTAATTTGCTTAATGACATTAAGGATTTTTGTTTTCATTTTTCGCTTCCTTCTTGTAAAGAAAATTATAACAAATTTCGTACTCTAATGCAATTACTCTTGAAATATCAGATCACTTTTGATAATATAATTACACATGCAGGTGTAGTATAATGGTTAATATGTAACCTTGCCAAGGTTAAGATGGGAGTTCGATTCTCCTCACTTGCTCCAATGATAAATTTGTTCAAATTAATAATTTGAACTTAATATAAAAACCAATCTTAGGATTGTTTTTTTAACCATAAAAGGCTATTGTAAATTATTTCAAAAAGGAAATATATTATCGGGCAAAAATAAAGAAGGTAAAACTTTAGTAAGAAGGTTATGAAGATGGCAATAGGTAAATTATTTGTAGTTGAAGGTGCTTGCGATGGCATTGGAAAAACAACTCAATATGAACTCTTAAAAGAAAAATTAGCAGCAACTAGTAATGTTGTGACTAGCCACCATTTTCCTTCTTATAACACTTATCAAGGTGCCCCAGTCGAAAAATACTTATCCGGCGAATATGGCCAAACAGGTGAACTATCACCATATTTTATAAACGGCTTATATGCAAATGATCGGGCCATAACTTGGTACACCAAGTTAAAAGAAAAGTATGATAATGGTGACATAATTTTACTAGATAGATACACAACATCAAGTTTAATTTATCAAGGTGCTCTTATCGAAGACGAAGAACAAAAGAAAAAATTCGTTGATTATGTAATAGACTATGAATATAATAAACTAGGAATTAAAAGTCCAGATAGCGTAATCTTCTTACATGCCCTTTTTGATTTGGTTACCGAAATAAGAAATGCGAGAAAAACTAATGAGGGTTTAACTAATGATATTCATGAGCGTAATTTAGATTATATGAAAAAAGTATATAATAGCGCTCTTTTCGTAGCTGATTATCTAGGCTGGGATAGGATTGATTGTAATTATGGCCATCAGATGAAATCTATATCCGAAGTTCACCACGATGTGTACCGATTAATTAAAAGTAAAAACATTTAATTCAGAGCAGTCAGTTAACTTACAAAAAAGCCTGAAGAATAATATGTTATTCAAAAACAATAAAGGAATTAGATGATATTATCTAGTTCCTTTTATAATCTTGACTTTAATAATTAACTAATTTTTTTGGAGTAATTCTAATATGTGTCTTTTTTCAGATTCATCATTTACTATTTCCAATTCTAATTCGTTATTAGCATTAAGTGTTTGAATTGCAAATCTAATTTCTAATGGTTTAAAATTACTCATTAGAAACACATAGTCTTTTCCATTATCAGTCAGGGTTGCCACACAGATGTATTCTTTATCGTTATCTAAAGTAGCAATTTCTCCTTTATTTAGTTTCATATTGTTCCTCCTTAATTCTCTCTTATTTAAACATATTGGCAACATCATCAGGTTTAATTTTGCCATTATTCAAATCTTGTAATATATCGTTCCATTTTGGGACATTATGTCTTAATTTATTCATAAATTTAACAAATCCACTTTTTTTATCATAATTCTTCTTCGCTTCATCAAGGGCTAAGAGAATGGCCTTTTCATTGCTTCTTTCAATGACATCACGACCCGAAACAACA
>DAOOOU010000092.1:0-2697 GCA_035387905.1 Bacilli bacterium
AGCGTAAGTTGTTATGGCATTTCCTAAACGATAATCAAATTTGTCAATAGCTTTAATTAAACCAAGACACCCATCCTGAACAGCATCTAATAAAATATTTTTATCATTGGTAAAGTGTTTGGCCACAGAAATTACATATCGAATATTACATTCAATTAACTGTTGCCGAGCACTAATTGAACCTTCTTCTTTATATTGTTTAAAAAGTTGATATTGTTCCTCTTTAGTTTTAACGACCACATCTTTAATATCATTAAAAAATAAGTGTACTAGATCTAAATCCTTGCTTGGTTCTTGATTATCTAAAGCGTACACAATAGCAATATCATTTTCGAGAAAGTAATCTAATAATTGGGAATAGGTTTCATCAGAAAATGATTTTAGTTTAATATAATCAATTTGTTCGTTTTCGATATTTAAATCATTAATTATTGCTTCTAGACTCATATATTTTCTCCAACATCATAATGTTATAATATATATTACCTGCCTAATTGTCAAGCCGAATAATATTTTTAGACAAGAGGATGATATTTTGTTATAATGTTATAGAAAATAGAGGTTAGAAAACAATATGAAACGAATTAAAAAAAATAGCAAAGCTTACCGCATTATTAATTTTATTAGCCGCAGTATTGCCTTAATCTTACTCTTAGCTGTAATTGCCTTGAGTGGCTTTGCCATTTACTTAAATATCTTTCCTTTAAAATACTTAATAATTGTCGGGGTTTTATTAATTGTTATTACTGGTTGTACGTTGTTTGTTTTAATTAGTAATAAAATTAGAGCTAAATGGAAAATAATTATCTCCTTTATGTCTTTATTAATTATTTCAGGTATCTGTTTTGGCTTAGTTGCTGGTCTTGATGTTCTAGATTTTATAAACAAATTAGCTAATAAAGGCTATATGACGGAGAATTATTATGTAGTTGTCCTAAAGAATAGTGTCTATTCGCAATTAGAGGATCTAGCAAATACCAATATTGTGCTTTACGATAATGGCTCTGAGGGAATAAAAGAGGTCGTTACCCAAGTTAAAACTGAGATTCCGGTAACAATTACAGAATCAATTGATTTAGCAACAATGACTAGTTCCTTATTAAGTGGTGAAACTACAGCTTTGATTATGGAAAGCTCCTATAAAAATATTCTTGATGAACAAGATGACACTTTTAAAACTAGTACTAAGATCATCTATACAATTAACGTGAAAGTTAAAATTAAGACAACCGTTAAAGAAGTAGGGATTACTACCGAACCTTTTATTGTCTATATTTCTGGGGTAGATACCTATGGCCCAATAACCTCAGTTTCCCGTAGTGATGTTAATATTGTAGCTACCATTAATCCTCAAACTAAAAAAGTATTATTAACTTCAATTCCTCGAGATTACTACGTACAGTTACATGGGACAACGGGTTATAAAGATAAGTTAACTCATGCTGGTATATATGGTATTAGTATGTCAATTAAGACTATCGAAGATTTACTAGCTAATGATATAAACTACTATATCAAAGTTAATTTTGATTCATTAATTAAAATCGTTGATATCATTGGGGGGATTGATATTAATTTAGCACAAGGTTTTTCAACGCCGGAATATCGCTTTGTTGCTGGTAATAACCATATGAATGGGAAAAAGGCCCTAGCTTTTTCTAGGGAGCGTCATTCGTTTGCTGGGGGTGATCGGGCTCGCGGCGAAAACCAAGAATTAGTCATTAAAGCCATTATTGAAAAAGTCTCTAGTCCATCAATTTTAACTAAATATACTTCAATTCTTAATTCCCTAGAAGGAACCTTTGAAACTAATGTAAGTGCAACTAATATTAAAAAATTAGTTAAAATGCAACTTGACGATATGGCCAGTTGGCAAATTACTAGCGCTAACTTGGATGGTAATGATAGCAGTAATTATACTTATTCCTTTGGTGGACAAATGCTTTACGTTATGGAACCAAAATTAGAAACCATAGATCAAGCAAAAAAGGCCATTGCTAAAATTAAATCTAACTAAGCTTAGATTTTTTTTATAAAAAACTTTATTATTATTTTTAGGAATGATATACTTTAGAAGAGCCCCTCTGGTTTCTCAAAGAAAGGGTTTTTTATTTGGTGAAATGTTATGACTAAGTATATTTTTGTTACCGGTGGTGTAGTATCTGGGTTAGGTAAGGGGATTACTGCTTCATCGATTGCCTTATTATTAAAGGCCAGAGGTTATAAAGTCTTTATGCAGAAATTTGATCCCTATATTAATATTGATCCGGGGACAATGTCGCCCTTTCAACATGGTGAAGTATTTGTTACGGCCGATGGTTGTGAAACAGACTTGGATTTAGGTCATTATGAACGATTTATTGATGAAGAACTAAATTATTCCTCAAATATTACCACTGGCAAAATCTATGCTAGTGTTATTGAAAAAGAGCGTCGGGGTGATTATTTAGGAGCAACTGTCCAAATTGTCCCTCATGTGACAAATGAAATTAAGCATAAAATATATGAAGCCGGGACTTCTTCAAAAGCTGATATTGTAATTACAGAAATCGGCGGAACAATTGGTGATATTGAATCATTATCCTTCTTAGAGGCATTAAGACAAATTAGAATTGAACTAGGTTATTATAGTACGTTATTTATTCATACGACATTAGTGCCTTATATTTTTGGTTCCGGTGAACTTAAATCCAAGCC
>DAOOOU010000093.1:0-2674 GCA_035387905.1 Bacilli bacterium
ATTACCGATATAGACATTACCACAATTAACATAACGCATAATTTCCTCACCTACACTAATTAATAATATTATCTCATAAATAGTAGCAACCATAATAATTTATTATTTTAACAAGTAAATAATTTACACAATTATTGATTACTTAGTTGAAAAATATAATTATATTTTCTAATTATTTTCCTTTGCCTAATTTTGAATCTTGCTTGGCAACTTTGTTAGCTGCTTTTACAAAATCATTAACCATTTTTCGGGTTTTATTATCCATAATATACTTACTAAAGCTTTGATAATCGCCCCCATTATCAAATAAATCAACAAAGAACGATAAATCAATATTAGTTATACATTCATATTGTTTCTTAAGGGATAATTCATTACCTGCTCCGGAATGAATTTCATATACTTCAGCAGTTTCTTGACCACTTAAGATTACAGCTTTATCTTCGTTAGCAATATATGCCATTAAATCAACAACATAAATATAATCAAGATAGTACAATAATTTATTAAAGTCATATTTATATTTATATCTTGTCGCTAATTGCTGATATCTTGCTTCAAGCATTTCTAAACCTTTATTATCTTGATATAAGAAGCTAATTAATACAAAAAATTCCTTAGGCACTTGGAAGATGATCGCTAACTTACTTAACAAGGAATCATACATTTCATAATTATGTAAGTTAGAAATTATTACACCCCCAGGTTGCATTCTAAGATTACCGGTAGGAATTACTCTTTCCTGATAATCAACCTGATGGATTTCCTTATATACTTCTTCCGCAAACCACTGGGTTTGGGCTTCCATAATCATGCGCCCAAGGTTACTCTCTTGGTTAAGACCTACTTCCCCATTAGCGACATTAGTTTGGGTGGCATGATGTAGTTCATGATAAAAAACCATTTCTTTTAAGGGTTGAGGTAAGTTATTGCGAATATATATCCCTTTGGTCTCTAAATCCCGATACCCTTTTGTATCCGGCCCATTATTTTGATAAACCCAATGATCCTGATCATAGAATTCAACCTTATTGGCAAAAATTAAAGCATTATCAATTAATGCTTCCAAAGTACTACCTTCAGGAATTGCTTTTCTTTTATTTAAAACATAAAAATAATTAGTAAAATATGCTAAAGTTAATTCAGTCATATCTGGTTTTTTACCGCTAATTAATGCTTTTATTGTTTCATACATACTTTTAATGCCTCTTTAGGATATATTTTCTAACAAAAAATTAAGTAGCCCTTTTAATAGGCTATTTTTTAATACTCTTATTGATTTTATATAAGAGCGCTAATATCAATGCTATCAGTAAAGCTATACCAGCTGATATTACCATAATAAGGCCATAATTACTTGGTTCTGAATCAAGGTTATTGCTGGTAGTATGACTTGGTGTAATTTCTTTTGGTTCTTCATTAGGAAGCTCATTTATCGTTGGTTCATCAATTATCTCTGGTTCATCAGAATCTGATTCTTCCTTTTGGTTATTATTATTCTTTACCACAGGATTAGGATCATCAGTAACTATGGGATCAGGAGATAATTGATCGTCTTCTTCGTTAATTACAGGATTAGCTTCTGGTTCTTCATTATCGTTATCACCAGGATCAGGGTCATCATCAGGTACGGCTGAACTATATCTAACAATTTTATTATTTATTTGGCTATATTCATGTTCAAGGTAAAAATCATCATCCATAACTTCGGCTTGGAAAAGATATATCCCATCAGTAAATTCATAGATTATTAGATTTGGGCCTTCCCCCCAAGGCACATTTCGCGTTAATTCAATTGATGCAGTTGGCTCCCCGGTTGTAAAATATACTACCCCTTCATATTTATCAAGTTCTAAATTGTTATAAGCTCTTAAATAGTAAATACCACTATCATAAGCGACAATATAATATATTGAATTTTCACTGCTCGTTTCGTTATTTAAAAAATCTTCAACTACTTCAAAATATTCCAGTTCACCATTTGTTCTAACAATTTGGGCTCCTTCTGGGGCGATTACAGTTAAATATAACATATCTTCATAGACAAATAACGCTGATATTGTATATTCGGCTGATGGGGCCGCAGCAAATAAATCGGTTCCGGCTTCGGTACCATCAGTGCGATATATACTTGGTACTCCTGCCTCATCAGTTGAGACAAAGTAAACTTTATCTTTATAAACTACGTGATGCCAAGCATAGCTTGATTCTACTCCTGGAATTAAATCGACTAAAAGATTTGTCCCTAATGCAGTACCATCAGAGACATATTGTTCTTGACCAGTATCATAACTAAAATAATCAAAATATAATTTATGATCATCACTAAATAAATAACTATCATAAAAAGAACCATCAGTTATTTCTTTAACAATACTTGTCCCTTCAATTGTACCATCAGTTCTTACTAAGTGTTTACCGGTGTCACTAATAAAATATAAGTAGTCATCTAAAACCGCTGAGTGTTGAAAGAATGATTCCGCATTTAGCTTTATTGTTCCTGATTCGGTACCATCAGTCACATAAACATTATTAACATACTCACCATCATATATAGAAAAACTAAAGAATAACTTATCATTAAATATTTTAAAATTACGCGGACCGGCACTAGTTTCTTGATAATCAAGATTGAAGGCCATATGGGTTCCGGCGGCAGTGCCGTCACTTACCC
>DAOOOU010000094.1:0-2661 GCA_035387905.1 Bacilli bacterium
ACTTAGATAGTCATTACATTATCTAAGTTTAATTTATTAATTATATTTTTTATTTGCTTTACGATAAGTTCTTAAGCCAATCGTTAAGCATACTGTTGATGAAATAACGATAAATATATTTCTAATTATTTCATCATATGTATTTGGATTATCAACTGGTGCCGTAATCGGGTTAACAACTGGTGCTACTGGAACAATTGCAACTCCTGATTTAGTACCTATAGCATATATACTAAAATGATTAGTAACGAATTTCACATAATATGAACTACCGATTTTAACAATAGTACCTTCAATTGTTGAACTAACAGTACCATTTTCTAAGATATGATAAACATTAACCTTAGCTCCTTCAATATATGATGTTCCGGTTAAAGGAATATATACCTCAACATCATCATTAGTACTAGTAATTAATCCCAAAGCTTGAGAATATAATAATATATTATAATAAGCTAATGTTCCATCAGGAAGAGCTACATTATTAATTGATGTCCCTGTTCCCTTAACAATTTCTAAATCTACATCTAACGGAAATCTACCATTGGCAATAATATATACTCCAGAAGTTCCATCTTTAATAGTGTTTGTTGATTTAGGTATTTCGCTTGCAGCAACACCTACAATACGGAAACTGAAAAATTCTATTAATTCGTCATCAATATACAGCGAATATATTATATCTTCTTCCGAATCACATTCGTCTTCACTCGGATCACATGCCACAACAAGTTCTATATTATCGTTATCAAGAAATTCAGCAATTCTTGCTTCAGCTGCCGCAACATAATCTTCTGAATCTTCGTCAACATAGATTGTGTTTTCGGTTTCTAATAAAATCTTAGCAAAACCATATACTCGTTCATCAACAACAAAGCCTAAACTTCCACCATAACCTTCACCAAAGATACTAGCTCCGGCCCATCCCAAATTATTTGTTATTGTAACCGTCGGATTATTGTCAATAATAGCTCTCAATTTTGGATAAGCTCTAAGAACAAAGGTATTCTTTGAAGGAGTAAAAATTGAGTATCTATCATTATTACTATTAAATGTTAAATAATAATTTAAAACCTGTAGGTCAGTTAGCTTTTCGTCTTCTATTGAATCTGATAAATTACCAACGCTTGTTGCTACAGAAGCGTTTTTATCGATATCAAATGTTACGCCAAAACTTCGGCAAACTTCATCAGCTTCAGTTGTAAAAATACAAATATCAAAACTTTCTTCTTCAGGATAATATATTACATAAGAGTACATTTCACTTAAAAACGAAGAGTATTTTGCTTGAAGATAAGTTTGAATTATTGCTTCATAAAAGTAATCTGGAATCTCATTAGGAACAGCATCTTCACAAGTACAGTGACTTCCCTCTCTATCAATACAATAATCCTCATACAAATCTTCGGGATCAACTGTTTTTACAGTAATTGTAGCATCGGCTACACCAATTTCATCAAGATATACTTCATCAGGGGTTGGACGATTATATCCAGCGCGAACTGTTATAACCCCCATAAATAATATTAATAAGGCAAAAATCTTTTTTTTCATATAATTTTCCTCTCTCTATTCTGATGTTATCTTAGGATCCGTGATTAAGCAATAATCCATACTAAAAAAATTAAAATTTTACAGAAAACTGTCAACATTATTTTATTTATTTGATATACTAGTAGAGGTGATAAGATGAAGAAAACTACAAAACTGAAAATCATTAAAATAGCGATTCTTATTCTCTGTGTTTTTTTTGCAATAAACATTATTGTTTTTACCGCAAAATATACCATCTGGCATCTTGAAAATAAAAGTAACGACAAACTTGTTGATAAGATATTTGATGAAACAAAAATTGAAGATGATACTAATAGTAATGCCGAAATTGTTAATCCACCCAGTGACAAACCAAATGATCGTTATTGGCAATATATTAATACCGCTTTGATTAATGTTGATTTTACCGAATTAAACAAAGAAAATAATGATGTAGTTGGCTGGATTAAGATTGAAGGAACAAATATTAATTACCCTTTTGTTCAAACAAATAATAATGATTATTATTTAAATCATTCTTTTGATAAAAAAAAGAATAGTGCTGGCTGGGTCTTCTTAGACTATCGTAATAATATTAACAAGTTACAAAAAAATACAATAATTTATGCCCATGGTCGAGAAGATGATACCATGTTTGGTACTTTAAAGAATATATTAAAAAGTAAGTGGCTAGAAGACCCTAATAACTACATTGTAAAATTGGCTACTGCTCAAGAAAACACTCTTTGGCAAGTATTTTCTGTGTATCGAATTCCCACGACTAGCGACTATCTACAAACTGATTTTATTTCTACTGAAGAATATGAGACTTTTCTTAAACTAATAAAAGAACGTAGCCAATATGACTTTCAAACGGATTTAGCCGATAACGATCAAATTATTACTCTATCAACCTGTTATAATAAAACCGATAAGGTTGTCTTACATGCTAAATTAATTAAAAAAAGTAACAAATAAAAACTTACAAATAGTAAGTTTTTTATTATTTTTTAATATTATTAAGGTCGCAAGTAACTAAATAATGGAATATTCCTTAATATACCAAAGATAATTGCGATTACAATTAGAATATAGATTATAAACTCTGGTATCTTTATTAACTTGTTA
>DAOOOU010000095.1:0-2621 GCA_035387905.1 Bacilli bacterium
TTCAAATTCAAGTGGTTTAGGGGCTGGCGGAGTTGGGATTCCTGGTTGAGCAACAGGTTCAGGAATAATCGGTGCTGGTTGCTGAATTTCAAACTCGATAGTTCTTTTTGGTTGATCAGTTTTTGGTTCAACATAAACTGAACTAAATTGATCTGGTAAAGAAATCCGCATTGTATTAGAAAATTGATCTTGATTACTAGTCGGTTGATTCATTGTTGGAACTGGATTATTTACTACTGGTGGTAGTGGACTAATCGTTTCTTCCTTAGGAAAACTTGCTGGTGCTACCGGTGGCATTACAAATTCAGTAGTTGTCACAGTAGGTTTAACAACTGGTTCCTGCGCTTGAGAAACCGGAAATGTAAATTGATTTTGGGCTGTGGCATTTTCGATTAGATCGAGTGGATTTGCACTCTCCGCTGGTGGTAAAGCAATGACTTCAGGAACAGGTGCAACTTGCGGAGCTGTCGTTGGTGGCATCTTGATTTCCGAAGTAAAAACAAACTCCTTAGGATTAATAATTGGTTGACTATTAGTCTGAGCTAAAGTCGGTTCGTTACTAATAGGATTAGGTACAACTTCAGTTTCCTCGTCTTCCATTTGATTTTTCTTAGCATCTTTAATTGCCATAATTAAAATCACAAAAAACATTACTGTTAAAACAGCAATGGCAATAAATAATCCCGTAACAAAATATTGACTGCTATATACACTATTGATGAATTCTTTCATTCATCACACCACCTTTTTTACTCTACGTTTATCATACCATAAGCAAACCTTATAAAGCAAGAATAAATTACCCGCTATAATTACATATATCTGGTCATTTGTTTCATAACTTGTTTAACTTGTTTCTGGCTAGGTTTACGACCCATGCTGGTCATCATCACTTCAATCATTTTTTCATTAATTGGGGGATTATCCTTTAATTGTTTAGTAAATAGTTTCTTAGCAATGAAAAAACCACTAACTAAACCTAAGATTAAACCGATTACTAAATATATTATTTGGGCTAACATGTATATCACTCCTTTGTATTTACAATTGTACTAAAAATTATTTAATAAGTAAACCTTCCTTATTTTAATAAGCCAATAATTCGTTCTTTAATACTATTATAATCTATTTTAAAATGTTGTTTAACTTCTTCACTGCGGCCACTTAGGCCAAAGTCTTGAAGACCAATAATATTACTAAGAGTAGTAAACTGACACCAGATTAAGGGATTACCAGCTTCCACCACAATAACCTTACTTTGGGGTGGAATAATGGTTTGTTGATAAGTTGCATCTTGTTTTAAAAATAATTCTAAAGAAGGCATACTAACAAGCCGTAATCCTGGATAATTTGCTTTAATTTCACTCTTAACATTATTAACCATTGTTAATTCACTACCGGTAGCAATAATTACGGCTTGTAATGCACCTTCTTCCGGGCTGACAATATAAGCCCCTTGCTTAGTCTGCTCACTATCACTACCACTGATAATTCGTAAAGGATCCTTACATATCACTAATGCACTAGGCTTTTGTTGTTTAATAATGATGTCCCAACAACCAATTACTTCTCTAATATCGGCTGGCCGATAAACATTTAAATTAGGGGTTGTCCGTAACATAGTTAATTGTTCAATTGGTTGATGGGTTGGTCCATCTTGACCAACACTAATCGTATCATGAGTGAAAATATAGGTTACCGGCAGATTCATTAAAGCAGCCATTCTTAAAGCCGGTTTTAAGTAGTCAGCAAAAGAAAGAAAAGTACTTCCGTAAGTATGTAAGCCACTTAGGGCCATACCATTAATAATCGCCCCCATGGCATGCTCTCTGATCCCAAAATAAATATTTCGCCCCTGCGGGTTTTGTTTCGTTAAATCTAATTCTTTATAAAGATTAGTTTTACATGAGGAAGATAAATCAGCACTGCCGCCTAAAAAGAACTTAGTGCGATCACTGATTAAGTTAATAATTTTTGAGTTTGATTCTCTTAATTCTTCAAAGTAATTATCTTGAATTTTAAAGTTCTGGGATTCAAAATTAGCAATAATATCTTTCTTTTCTAGAAAAGCAATATTGCGTTGAATATCTGGATCCATTAAATTACGATATTTTTGATAATACTCTTGCCAAGCTTGATATGGTTTTTGCACCCGATTTGCTATTTCTTGGCGAACATAATCTAAGATCTTTTTATCAATTTCAAAAGGGGCGGTCGTAATGCCTAAATTACGCCGTAAGTTATCGGTATCATCTTTAGTTAAGGGTTTACCATGAACGACACTCTTACCTTCATTATAAGTGCCGCGGCCAATTACCGTTTTAATTTCAATAATTGTTGGTTTATTAACACTCTTTTTAGCACGATTAATGGCTTTATCAATTTCTTTAAGATCGTTACCTTCTTTAACATAATCAGTATTCCAACCCATACTTTCAAAACGTGTTAAGATATTATCTTTAAAACTATTCTTTAAGGGAGCATCAAGGGTGACATCGTTTGAATCATATAAGACAATTAATTTATTTAAACCTTGGACTCCCGCAAAAGAAGCTGCTTCATAAGCTACCCCTTCCATTAAGTCTCCATCACTACATAAAACATAAGTATAATGGTCAATA
>DAOOOU010000096.1:0-2617 GCA_035387905.1 Bacilli bacterium
TGCTCCTAGTTATGATCATGAATTATTTCAAAATACAATAAAAGATCAAGAACTAGTTAAAGAAAACCACCACCGTTGTGCTTTATGTATTAACCTAAGACTTAGCCAAACAGCGCAAAAAGCTAAGACTGAAGGTTTTGCCTACTTTGGCACAACCTTAACCATCAGTCCTCATCAAGATGCACAACTAATTAATCAAATTGGTTTAAAGTTAGCTTTAGAATATAAGATAAACTTTTTACCAGCTGACTTTAAAAAACAAAATGGTTATCAACGCAGTATTGAGCTATCTAATAAATACCATTTATATCGACAAAATTATTGTGGCTGCTTAGCATCAAAAAAACAACCTTAGGGTTGTTTTTTATTAATAAAGTTATTGACATATTCCCAATAGGCAAGATAACTTATATCTTCTTTTAAGGGGTGATATTTAAGTTTTTTCTCAGTTAGTAAGGTTTTTACTAGATACTCAGTAAAATAGGGATTACGAACTAATAAAGGGCCAATTAAATGAGTCCCATAGAAGTTGTTGATTTTGATTAGGGGTAAACTATTAGTTAATTTGGTGGCACAATTTTCAAAGCCAATTATTGGCTTATCTAAAAAGTCAACTTTAAAATCCCGTTCACCAACTTGGCGTTCTTCTTGTTCGACAGCGTCAGCAGCAATAATTCCTAAACCCGGATAATCTTTAGTTTTTAGCTTAATATTGTTGGTAAATAAATCAAGGGCATTGCCAGTAACAATAAAGCAAGTACCATTATCAATTATTTCCTTAATTGCTACTTGATATTTTTTAAGATGGTCTAAGGTAAGTATTAGATTGGGTTCACTACCCATACCAACATAAATTAAATCATAAGTTTTAAAATCAATGTCATCACCTAGAGATAGCTTGGTTAACTGATAAGGTACTTGATGATCAGTAAGGGTTTTAACTAAAGCCCGGATGTTACCATTTTCACCATAGAGATTCATTAAATCATAATATAAATGAGCAATCTTAATTGGTTTCATTTTCTGCCTCCATTAGCATTTTTTTAATTATGGCGGTCATATCAAAACAGACAATAGAAAAAATTGGTCCATTACTTGCGGTTGCAACTAAGGGTAGTAGATCTTTAATATCAGGTACGAGAATTAGTTTTTTGGCATCAATCCCTGCATAAGTTAAACGTGTTGCTACATCATAACGAAACCGCCCAATACAAAATATTTTATCAATTAAGGGGTCAGCTAATAGTTCAAAATCAACATCGTATAACCAAGATAAGTCATTAAAACAATAACGTCGAGAAACATTTTCAAACCCAACAATAACACTTTTATGTTGCGGATAATTACTAATGTATTTTAATGATTGATAGTAACTCAAATTATTCTCATTTTTACTTTCCAACATGATAAAATCACGGTCCTTATATGTTAATTGTTTACCGCGTTTGGCTTCTTGTTGGGGATTATTAATCGTCTTTACAATTAATGCTTCGGGAACTCCTAATTCTTTAGTTAGGGCATAAGCGGCTAATGTCGCATAAGCCACATAGAAAGCATCTTTATTTAATTTCAGTTGCTGGTGATCAACCGTTAATTGTTGTTTAACTAAATCAATCTTGGTGGCTTCATAAGTGACGGGGTTACGCTTATAAGCACATTTTGGACAATGATAATTACCGATATGACCATAATGATAATAATCATATTTCAGTTTAGTCTGACAAATAGGGCAGTAGGCAAAATCAACGGCATCTAAAGTTGGTTTGGCATAACTATCTTTAGTTTTGGCAATGCCAAAAGTAGTTACATTAGCTTTGCCAGCTAAGGTATTAATTAAGGGATCATCAGCATTAATAATTAATTTTGTTGTGGGATAAATAGCTTGTTTAATTTCCTTGAAAACCAATTCCGGATTACCATTGCGGGCTAATTGATCACGAGTAATATTGGTTAATACTAAATGAGTCGGATAAGCTTCAGGAAAAATCAATTTTAAATGGCGCTCATCAGTTTCTAATAACAAAACATCACCTTGAAATATGCCTTTTAAATTACAGTTATTTAAGATTAAAGTTAGAGCGCCTAAAAGGGCATTACTACCACTTTGATTATAAACTACGCGGTAATTATTGGCCCTTAAGATTTGTGCAATTAAATCGGTAGTTGAGCCTTTTCCGGAAGATCCGGAAACCGCAATTACATATTGGGGATATTTAATTTTATTGAGAATCTTACTATCAAAATAGTCATAAATAATCATTCCCGGATAAACGCTACCATTTTTCCCAATCAGTTTTAAAAATTTTGTGATTAGTTTATTAAGTAATATGAGAAATGCTAAGTACATAATTCTTCACCGCTTTAATTATAACATTATTTCTTAATAAAAAATTGTAAAAATGTAAAATTTGTAATATAATTACACCGATAAGGAGGTAATTTGATGAAGCCAGTATTAATAATTTTGACTTTTATTCCTTGGTTATGTCACTATGCTTATTATTGTAATATTGCCCTTGTCGAAATGGCTAAAACTAAAGTAAATGGGGCCTATTTAAAAAAAAATTTTAACCGGATTTTTCGCTTAGAAACACTATTACTAATGAGTTTATTTATG
>DAOOOU010000097.1:0-2599 GCA_035387905.1 Bacilli bacterium
AAAAAACCTAAGGTTATTATTGTCGGTGCTGGTGTTGGGGGTTTAACAGCTGCTGCTTATTTAAGTAGAGCAAACTATGATGTTTTACTACTAGAAAAAAATAATCAAATTGGTGGGTTAGTTAATACTTTTAACCGGGAAGGGTTTGCTTTTGATACGGGCCCTAGAGCTTTTGTCAATTCCGGGATAGTCAAACCAATTTTAAAGGACTTAAATATTGATTGGATTACACTACCTAACAAAATTACAATCAGTATTGAAAACCAAACTTTTGCAGTTACGGCAATAAACTCACTGAACGACTATAAATGTCTGCTATATAATTTATATCCTCAAAGTACTAAAGATATTGATTTAATAATTAAATATATTGCTAAGTTATCAAAATACACAAAAACCTTATATGCTTTTGACAATCCTTATTTTGTTGATTACATGAGTGATAAAAAATTTGTTATTACCAAATTATTACCATGGACAGTAAAACTGTTATATGCCTTAAAAAAATTTAATCAGTTTAGTATGCCAGTGGAAGATTTTCTAGATAAATTAACAGCTAATCAATCATTAAAAGACATTCTTACGCAGTTTTTCTTTCGGCAAACACCAACATATTTTGCTTTAGGTTATTTTCATGTCTGGTTGGATTATTTTTATCCAAAAGGGGGAACGGGGGTATTACCAAAACTATTACAAGAAAAAGTATTAGCTAACCAGGGCAAGATAAAACTAAATACGCAAATCAAAGAAATTATTCCTGCTGAAGCAAAAATAATTGATGCTAAAGGTAATAGCTATCAATATGATTATTTAATTTGGGCTGCCGATTTAACAACCCTTTATGAGCAAGTTAATCTTCAAGGATTAAATGAAAAAATTAAGCAGCAGATAATCAATCAAAAACAAAAAATTGATCGAGCTAAACCCGCTGAATCAAGTTTTATATTAAATTTAGCTGTTGATCGACCACCGGCCTATTTTATAAATAAAGGTGGAGCACATAGCTTTTATACACCTTCCAAAAAGGGCTTAAACGAAGTAGTTAAAGCGGCTAAAGAAGAACTACTAACAAACTTTGCCCAAAAATCGAAAAAAGAGATCTTAAAGTGGTTAGATCAATTTTGCGATTTAAATACTTACGAAGTATCAATTCCGGTACTAAGAGATGAAACGCTTGCTCCTCAAGGGAAAACAGGAATAATGATTAGTTGTCTTTTTGATTACGAAATTATTAAAAAAATTGCTAGTGCGGGTTGGGGTAACGAATTTAAAAACGAAATTGAATCCCGAATCATAAAAATATTTTCTAAGTCATATTATCGAGATTTAGAAAAAGATATTATTTTTAAATTCTCTACGACGCCATTAACAATAAATAGTGTCGTTGGTAGTTCAGGTGGGGCGATTGTTGGTTGGTCATTTGAAACAAAAGCTCCAGTATTTAATAAATTAAAAGATATGCCAAAAGCTGCACAAACACCAATTCCCAATGTTTACCAAGCTGGACAATGGGCTTATGCGCCAGCAGGAGTGCCAATTGCAATGTTAACTGGTTGGCATGCTACTCAGGAAATAATTAAACAAACCAAAAAAACCGAATAACTTATTATATATTTTAGGGTTTACCCTAAAATATTTTTATGTTATGATACAACCTTATTAAAGGGGGTGTTTTATGCCAATATTAGATATTAATAATATGACTCTTGTTTCTAGTAGCGAAAAGAAACAACGTGGTATTGATCCTTTCTTGAAGGTGTATCGTTATCAAGAAGATTTATATATTATTAAACCCCAAAAAAGAGATTATTACACTGATTTTAATGAATTATTTTGTCAATATCTTACGCCAAGATTTAATTTAGAGAATGCCGAGTACTGCTATATTAGAGATAATGGTAATTTTCTTAATGAAAATGATCAATTTGATAATTATCATAATAATGGTCGTTTGCTCTTAACTACTAAAAACTTTAAGAAATTGGGTTATGCTTATCAGCATTTATCAGAATTAAAGCTAAAAGGTAAAAATTTCAATGACCAATATAATTCTCTTGGATCTACGGAAAAGATAGAAGCAATGGAACAATATTTTAGTAATCTAGAAAGGTATCAATTATTTATGAATCAACTCATTAGTTTACTTGCTTTTGATTATTATACTAATCAAATTGATCGCGCAACTTCAAATATGATGTTTGTTAGTGAAAATGCTAAGTTATTTAAAGATTTTACAATAAGTCCTATATATGATAATGAACGATCTTTTGATTTTGATAATATGCTAAGAATTAGAAGCCACTTTTATAATGGAGAACTCTATGATGATGTATTTTTAGACCTAATTGATAAATATCCTAAAGGCCTAGCGGCCTTTAGATCAATCTTAGATATAAATATTGAAGAATATATTACTATGTTTGAAAGCACTTGTTATGCCTCACTCTTAGATGATTATAAAAAAGATCATATTAAAAAAATTGACGATCACGCTAAAGCTTTCGTTTTAAAATATATTGGTCGCTAATTATAAAAAATACTTACTTTATTAAGTCGGAAAATATTTCATTTTAGTTATCTAAATGAAATGGTTCGCAAA
>DAOOOU010000098.1:0-2565 GCA_035387905.1 Bacilli bacterium
AGGGTGTAGATCGGGTAACTGGTGCGAGAGTTCAAATCTCTCCTGCTCCGCCATATAATAATTAAGCTCTTATTAAGAGCTTTTTTAATTTCTAAAATATGATAAAATAACTATATAAGGAGAAAATTATGAAATCAAATAAATTAGTTTCACTGGTATTATCACTGGCAATTATTTTTTCTGCAGCTGGTTGTAATAATAAAGATAAGAAAAACACTAATCTATCTACTGAAAGTAGCACTACGCAAAAATATGAAAATGAAGCAACTAAATCATTGCAATTAAGAATAATTGAATTTATTGATGCTATTGAAAACTCTGATCTAAATCTTAATTTAACTAATTTTTATGAAAATGTTAAAACCTTAAAGATTGTTGTCGGTAATGTTGGTGCTTCAAAATTTTCTTCATATGACATAACAACAAACACGATTATGCTTGGGGAAGATGTTGAGGCCCTTGGCTTTGAACACGAAGTCACCCATGTAATCATGGCTGATCGTAAAAATGACATTAATGGCTTAGTTGATAAAAACGGTGTTGGTACCGGATTAACCGAAGGCTTAGCCGAAATTATTCAAACTGAAGTATTAGGTAAAGAAGTAAACGCTTATGCCTTTAATTCAGGAATTACTAAAGTACTTGCCCTTATTTTAGGAAAAACAACTTTAGTTGAGGCAATTAATAAGCATAATAATATGTTAGTGGTTGATGCTATAGCTAGTATTAAACCTGCTCAAAATGACGCATATGAATATCTTAAATACTGGGATTATGCCCATCGCTTATTAAATAAGATGCATGACGAATATTTTACTACTGGTAGTATTGGGAACTTTAAAGCAAGTGACGATTATGTAACCTTAAAGAACTGCCGCTCAGATTTAATCAAACGATTGAAAATCTATGTTAAAGAATATTACCAAGCAAGATTAGCAACCACCAACTATAATCCGCTTGAAGAACTAACTAACATGATTGCCATCTTAAGTATTATTGATAATGAGCTATTTAGTGAAGATATAGAAATTGTAAAAGCAAATGATTTTTTTCTTAAAGAAGAAGTTCAATATTTAGTATCAAGATATAATATCTCTAATTCTGAATATGATAATTGTGTGCAAAAAGCTAATTGTATTAAATTTTTTTGTAATACTTCAGAAGTTCAAATAATACCTAAAAATTAAAAATACTTGAAGATACTTTAAAATTTTAGATATTGTCTAACTATGGACACAATACAGAACTATCATTTGATTGTTTTCCTTTTTAGTTAACAATTTGCTATAATACATTAAGGTGATAAGATGAAAAAAGTAATTAAAAACGGGTTAGTTATTACCATGGACCCAAATCGAAAAAAGCAATATGAAGCATTAGATATTGTTATTACCGATAACTTAATAACTGAGATGGTTGATAATTATCAAGGACAAGCAGACATGATAATTGATGCTGGGGGAAAAATAGTAATGCCCGGTTTAATTAATTGTCATACTCATCTCGGAATGAGTGTTTTTCGGGCAACAAATGATAATTTAAATCTAAATGATTGGTTAACGAAAAAGATCTGGCCCCTAGAAGCCCAAATGACTGATCAAGACATATATTATACTACCCTCTTATCTTGTGTCGAGATGATTAAAACCGGAACAACAACTAATAATGATATGTATTTTGGTTGGCAGGAAAGTATTAAAGCAATTAATGAAACTAAAATTAGACAAGTATTTACAAGAACCTTAATCGGTGATAATGATGAAAACGCCTTAGCTAAAATAGCTGATTTTGAAGCATTATACCAACAATATCAGAATTACCCTTTAATTACCTTTATGGTTGCTATTCATTCTCTATACACAACTAATCAAGACTATATAGCGGCTTGTAGTGCTTTAGCTAGTAAATATAATTTACCAATTCACATTCATTTATCGGAAAATAAAAATGAAGTTGAGACTATAACTCAAAAATATCAAAATAAACCCGTTAATGCACTAAAAGAATTAGGTTTGTTAGACCATAAGTTACTCTTAGCTCATGGTACTTTCATTGATGAAGAAGAGCAAAAAATTCTAGCACAACATGATGTGGCAATTTGTCATAATCCCCTTAGTAATTTAAATTTAGGCTGTGGGATTGCGGATATCACTAGCTATCTTAAAACTGGTTTAAATGTTTGTTTAGGAACTGATGGTCAAGGTAGTGGTAATAATCTTAATCTGTTTTACCATATGTCAATGGTTGATTTACTTCAAAAAGCCATTTATCAAGATCCAACCATTATGAGTTCTTATGATGTTTTAAAAATAGCTACGATTAATGGTGCGCAAGCCCTGGGCTTAGAAAGTAAGATTGGCAGTATTGAACCAGGTAAACTAGCTGATCTAATTATTCTAGATTTAAATAACACTGAAATCTACCCAACAGTTGATTTAATTACCCAAGTAGTTCATAATGTTCAGAGTAATAATATTGACTTCACAATAATTAACGGTGAAATACTGATGGCTAATCATGAATTGTTAATCCCTGTTGATGAAATGATATTAAAAACCAAGATTG
>DAOOOU010000099.1:0-2558 GCA_035387905.1 Bacilli bacterium
TATAATAAAATTGTGATTATGATGAAGCAGAAATTTGCCAAGAAATTAGTTGAATTTACTTATCTGTTTATTATCGGTTGCCTTCTTGGTTATATTTTTGAAGTGACTTATTTTATTATTAAAAACGGCTATTTTTTTAATAAAAAAGGTATGCTATATGGTCCCTTTAAACCAATTTATGGGTTTGGTGTGATATTAATTACAATTATTTTTAAACCTTATGAAAAAAAGGGTTTTTGGTTCAAATATTTAATGGGTTGTCTAATTGGGACGGTTTTTGAATATATTGGTAGTTATTTATCAGAAATTATCTTAGGAATTGCTACCTGGGATTACAGTCATTATAAATATTCCTTAAATGGCCGAGTATACTTACCATATTGCTTTATTTGGGGCTTTATTACTTATTTTTGGATGGATTATGCTTATCCTTTTATTATTAACACTTTGGCTAAGATTAATAGAAAACTGTATAATATCATCGGTTATATTTTATTTGGTTTTATGCTCTTTAATTTTGGTTTAGGATTAATTGTCTGTGATCGCGCTTATGAAAGAGCAAAGTCAATTTCTGCGGAAAATTTTGTTGATCGTTTAATTGATAAATATTTTCCTTATGATGTCGTTCGCAAACGTTTACCACAATTAAATGTGGTTCGTGATTAATTTTAGGTAGAAATTTATTTAATAGTATGCTATATTATTAAAAGTTTATTATGTCTCCGTAGCTCAGTTGGTAGAGCAAGTGACTCTTAATCACTGGGTCCACGGTTCGAGCCCGTGCGGGGACACCATAAATTGTTAAAGACACTCTATATTATAGAGTGTTTTTATGTTATAATTATACTGGTGATTTTATGGCAATAGTAATTCGAAAAATGCAAGAAAATGATTATCAAGATCTTAAAGAAAACGTCTTTTGTGAAACAGATATTAGTATTATTAGAGAAAATGTTAAGCAGAATGTTCTGAGTATGGCCGATAATACTTCTAATTGGTTATATTACGTGGCTGAAGTAGATAATAAAGTAGTTGGGACAATGTATATTGAGTTTAATGTACCGTTTGTGCATCGCCATATCGGCACTTTATACTCGGTTGTTGTGGCTGAAGCTTATCGTGGCCAAGGGATATGTAGGGCATTATTTAATGAAATTATAAAAGTGGCCAAAGCAAAAGGCTGTGAAATGATTACATTAAGTGTTAGAGGTGGTACGCCAGCGGAAATTGTTTACCAAAAATTAGGTTTTATTAAATATGGTTTATTACCTAAAGGAATTAAAGAAGAAGACCATTACTTTGATAGTATCTTCTTCTATTATCCGCTTATCTAAAATAATTGCTTAATGTAAACTAATTATAATTAATAGTAATTTATTTGATAATGTTTTATAATTAAATTAGATTATTGGAGGAAAATAAAATGAATGGAACTAAAACAAAAACATACCGTGAAATGGGAATTGACATATTAACATATTTAATGATGACAGAGCATTATCAATATTATATAAAGGATAACGAAACAAGACAGGAATATGCCCAAAGAAGTAGTCGTGATTTTCCTAAATTTGATGTAATCGATCCTGTTGGGGCGACTAAAACTAATGATTTAGAAAATTTAAGTAATGGCCAGTCAACATTAACGATATCAACTTCAAAGACCGATTTACATAATGCTTCATACATTGGCCCTGATTTTAGCAATATTATCGCTTTTGAAGAAAATAACCCAACTCTTGATTATCGTAGTGTGATTAGTACTGATGGCGGTGTTACAACTTTTTTAGCAGCTTCACCTAATGGCATGGTAATAATGATATACTACGGAACAATTAATAACTATCAATCAACAATTTTAAGCCCTATTGATGTTGCTCAAAAAAGCGAAAGTTTTGATCGTATTTTTGAAAAAGTTAAAGCTCACGGTAGCGAGGGAATAAATATAACTGATTTTGAAAATTGGGATGTTGATCATAATCGAACTGTAACTCAAGAAGAAGCTCTTGCTATTTGGACACAATTAAGCGCTAAACTTAAACCAATGCAAAAGAATCGTTAAAAGATTAGTAACAACTAATCTTTTTTTACGATATAATTATATTAAAGAAAGAGTTGATTATATGCGTTTATGGCATAAAGCGTTAATAACAAAACTACCAAATCAAATGTTAGTTGCTCAATGGCGGGAATTAGCAGCAATAGTTGGCGCAATTGATAAAAAAGGCAGTCCTAATCATCGCCTGGTTAATATTATTTTAGATTATGATAAAGCCCATTTATACACTTATACTAATCTAGTATATCAAGAACTAATAAACCGTAATCTGCATCCCCAAGTTAAAGTTTATCATAAAATTACTAATTACTGCTTTTCATCAGAAGTTTTATTTGCTGATTTATTTAAAGGCTGGCATAATGAACGTTATTATCAGCAATGTTATTATAATTTAGAAGAAAAATATGACCGTGGTATTATTAATGAACAAGATTGGCAAAAAATTAAAAGCAAATAAAAAGTTCTAATATTATGAAGTGAACCCAAGATAGTAGACAAG
>DAOOOU010000100.1:0-2377 GCA_035387905.1 Bacilli bacterium
TAACTTGATCTTTATCAATCATTGTTGCTAATAAAGCAATTAATACCTCTTCATCAGTGCTATAATCATCATCTTTTTGCTCTTGTAAAGCTTTTTGATATATTGTTTTAGCGGAGTCATAATCACCTAAGAAAGCATACGATAAAGCATATACTAAGTTTTCGCGGAAATTACGCTCATCATCTTCTAAGTAAGCTAATTCTTCTAATATTGGTTGATTTAGAGCGCTTTTTACTAAGTAAGCACAATATACTTCATAAGCATCAGAATTACCATCGACTAAGATATTATTAGCAAAGCTATCATAGTAGCCGTAATTTATATACTGAGCAGCATATTTAGCAACTAAAGCCGTAAATAATGGATCATCGCTTTCATTATCTAATAAAGCAAGGCCATTACGATTGTTATAATGATCGTAAATAATATCATAGTAATTACTTGACGAATCATAAGGATCTAACTTATTAACATATAGTCTTGGTTCCCCACCATAGAATTTATTTCTTAAATCTTGAGCTACATAATAAGCTAATTGAGTATCAAGTCGAACACTATAGACTTCTGTTAAAGCATTTAGATAATTAACATAAGTCTGGGTTTGTTTATTATATATTTCCAATTTTATCGGATTACCAGTTGGTTTGATGGTAATTGCTTGATTAATATCTTTAGTTGTTCTGATTGGTATTTCTTGAACATAACTACCAACCGTAAATTTATATTCCAGCGCATCTTTTTGTTCACCACTCGTAGCTTCGATATTTAAGGTATATTCCCCCATCGGTAATTTACCAAAATTAGCATTAGCATAACCACCACTAGAGGTATTCACTGTTTGACTCTGATTTATTTCTTTGATTGTGAAGGTATAGTTTACCTCGCCTACTATTCCAAAAGCGGCGGCATTAACTACGACATCATCAGTATACTTAATTTTTTGTGGTGGTGTACTCTCAATAAAGAAATTCATTGCCGAAATAATATTAACATAAGTATAACCAACATAAGCGTCTTTATTAGCAGCATGAGCCGTAATTCTAAATGAGGTAATATTATCTGGTAACTTAAAGGTAATTGTTGCATTACCCGTAGCATCAGTTGTTACACTATCAAAATATACGGTATCCTTAAAATCACTTCTTGGGTAATATCCAAAAGGGCCACCTGTTCCCCCATATCCGCCGAGTTCCGCAACTAATTTGTTATAATCATAATAGGAAGCATAGTCATAATATGAATAATATTTATCATAATAAATTGTATCTAAGATTGATTCTTCATCAGTAATATCAGCCATCTTAAATACGGCTTCATCAACAACTGAAATATTAACATTAGCTGCTAGAGGTTTATCATTAACATCAGTCGTTGCAATCTTTAAAGTAACAGTATCGCCAGGCCCATATTCGATTTTATCAGGAGTAAGTTGAATATTAACTTTGCGATCTTCTTTTTTAAAGTCAATATATTGGTTGCCAGTCTTAAATAAATGACCATTGATGAAGAAGGCTCCTCCCACTTCATTACCAGGATAAGTGTCTTCACTAAAAGTATAAGCAATATTAGAATCAGTAAATATTTGTTCCGTAATAATATTATCTTTATAAGTAAATAGTAATACTTCACCAGTGTTTTCAACGGGATTACCATATTTATCATATATTGTTAACTTAACGTCCTCACCAATACTATATTCGGTTTTATCGGCCCCAAAATAATAATGACAATTATAGGAGTTAGTAAAGTATTCATAAGATTCCCCATAACCGTACTCACTATAATCGTAGTCACTAAACCAAGCTTCAGTGGTCATTGGTCTACCCTGTTGATCATTAAGATAAAATTCAATCGTATAATCAGTCCATAAATCTTCAGTATCAATTTCTTCATAAACTAAATTATTAATTTCGCCAATACCATCTTTAATCGTTATTTCGCCCGAAGCAACAGTTTTTTCACTGTTAATATACTCGTAATTATTAACATAAGTTTGAGAATATTTATCGTAATATTTGCCAGTTACGACACGTTGTGTAGTATCTTCAATAACCGCATATTGAGCTACGGCGTTATAACCTTCACCAATTAAATCACTGCGACTTGCATTATAGTACCAATCGCCACCCGCGGTCATATAATAGTCATTTATTTTATCAATATCTACCTTATAAGCTTCAACTTTAAAAGAATAACCATTGTCATTGGCAACTTGTTCTGAATCAAAGAATATATCGCGATAATATACTTCAAAATTAGCACAACTGCTATAGTCATTATAATCTTCACTTTCGCCATTATAAACACAAACATCCTCGCCATTACTAGGAGAATAATAATATTCATCATCACTACCCACGGCCTCAAACTTAAATGT
>DAOOOU010000101.1:0-2372 GCA_035387905.1 Bacilli bacterium
CTTCTCTACTTATCAATGGCGCTAATATCAATATGGTAGCCAAATATTTAGGACACACTAAAATAGATGAAACACTTAATACATATTCACATTTATTTAAAAATAAAATGAATGATATTGTGAATATAATAAATAATTTATAGCAAGTTGGGTAGCTAAATGGTAGCTAAAATATAAATAAAAAACCAAAAACCCTTGAAAAATCAAACAAAAATGGAGCCTCTCGGCTCCTTCAGGGGGTTTTGGTTGATTACTCTCACATTAAATCGTAAGGGTAATCGATAGCATGATATGTATCATGCTAAACTAATAATATAATTATTTAAGTTCGTTGTCAAACAATTTTATTTAATATATTGTCATCTTGTCAAGGATGGCTTTATATTCGGGATAATCATGAAAATTATCGTTAATATTTGCTTTAATAAACTCTTCACTATCAGTTTTTGCATGTAAAAGAATTTTATAATCGCGTTTTAAATTAGCTAGTTTAAAGTTCATATCACCACTTTGTTTAATGCCAAAGAGATCTCCTTGACCTCGTAGTTCAAAGTCTTTTTCACTAATATAGAAGCCATCATTACTTTCTTCCATAACTTTTAAGCGTTCAATTTGTTGATTACAGATTAAATAGCAATAAGCTTGATTATCATTCCTACCAACTCGACCCCGTAATTGATGAAGGGTAGCTAAACCAAAGCGTTCGGCATTAAAGATAACCATCATGGTGGCGGCTTTAATATCAATGCCCACTTCAATAACGGTGGTACTGATTAAGATGGGCATTTGATTAGCTTGAAAAGAATGCATAATCTTTTCTTTTTCTTGTGATTTCATTTTACCGTGTAAGATCCCAATCTCATATTTATGATTAAATGCCATTTGAAATTTCTTTTGTAATTGCTCGATATCTTTTAAGTTACTAGTTTCATTTTCTTCAATTAAAGGCGCTACAATAAATACTTGATGGTTAAGATTTACTTCTTCATAGATCTTAGTTAAGACTTCTTTAAGCTCTTTTTCTTTAATAACTTTAGTAATAATGGGTTTCCTGCCGGCTATTTTACTTTTAATTAAAGAAGTATCCATATCCCCATATATCGTTAAAGCATAAGTCCTAGGGATTGGAGTAGCACTTAAGTATAAAATATCACACTTATGGCCTTTGTTTTGTAAGATGCCTCTTTGGTTAACGCCAAAACGATGTTGTTCATCAGTAATCACTAAACCTAAGTTATTAAAGCTTAAATCTTTATTTAATAAAGCATGGGTACCAATTATGATATCAATCTTACCCGTGGCTAAATCAGTAATAATTTGCTTCCGTTCTTTAGCGCTTGTCGTACTCGTTAATAAAGCGCAATTAATATCTTTTAAATATCTTTTTAATTCAAGATATTGCTGATTAGCTAAAACCTCTGTGGGTACCATCATGGCCCCTTGATAACCACTTAAATAGTTGATATATAGACCAATAAAACTTACAATTGTTTTACCACTACCCACATCCCCTAGTAATAAGCGGTTCATCCGTTTATTACCAGTTAAGTCTTGATAGATGTCTTTAACTGCCGTTTCTTGATTGGGCGTTAAGTTAAATGGTAACTCGTTAGTAAATTTATTGATTAATTCATAATCTATATTTCTTTTAATATAATCAATGGTTTGTTGATTCTCTCTTTTTAATAAATTAATCTTAAACATAAAGTTAAATAGTTCTTCATAAATTAATCTTAACTTAGCTTTTTTAATTTCATTAATACTCATTGGTTGATGAATAAATTTGACAGCTATATTTTCTGGTAGAAAATTATACTTGACACTTAATGCTTTTGGTAAATTACTTTTTGGGAATTGATATTCGCTTAAAACTGCTTTAACACACTTATTTAATTCTTTATTTGACACACCTTTTATTAGGTGATACTTAGGTTCAATTAAAATATCATTAATTTGACCGCTAAAGATATTACTCGCTGTAAAGGTGTTTTTTAGTTTGTCATAACGACCGTGTAAATTTACTTCTGTTTTAACATGTAAATTATTTTTTAAGAAAGCTCGGTTAAAAATAGTAACATCAATTAAGAGATTATTAACTAAAGCTTTAAAAGATAATTTATTTAAATTACTTTTAAGATAAAAGACTCGGGGTTCGGTTTGAATAATCCCCCTCACGGTTACTTCATCATTCCCTACTAGATTAAGATCAGCTATTTGATAGATATTATAGTCATAAGGAAAATAATTGATTAATTGCTCAACGGTTTCAATCCCTAATTGATTAAGTTTTAAGACTAATTTAGGGCCGATGCCCTTAATGTTTATTAATTCCATAAACTATTCCTCTACGCCTATTTTAACATATTAAAAAG
>DAOOOU010000102.1:0-2349 GCA_035387905.1 Bacilli bacterium
GTTAACGATTATGTTTCAATATGTTAATGTTAATGGTATGGGCTTGTTTTTAACTTTTTTAATCGGCTTTTTCATTCCTGACATCTTTCTAAAAATCGAGTTTAATCGAAAACGCCAAAAAGTGGCTGATGATTTATTAAAAGCCATTATTATTATGAACAACGCTTTTAAGTCAGGGCGCAATATTATGCAAGCAATTGAGATTGTTAAAGATGAATTAAAAGGTGCCATTAGTGATGAATTCTCAAAAATATATATGGATATTAATTACGGTTTAAGTTTAGAGGTTGTTTTTGGTCGGTTTCATGACCGAGTGCAATTAGATGATGCTAAATATATTACTTCTTCATTAACTTTATTAAATAAAACCGGTGGTAATATTGTTAAAGTTTTCTCTTCAATTGAAAAATCATTCTTTAATAAACGAAAACTACGTAATGAACTAAAAGCGATGACCGCTTCTTCAATTTTTGTGTTTCGTTTATTAATTATTATGCCTTTTATCTTTTCGATAGTAATTTTTATCTTAAATCCTAGTTACTTTAGTCCCTTATTTAAAACCCCTGTTGGGTTAGTTATTTTAGGTTTATTAGCCATTATTTTTGCTTCATATATTTTAGTAATTAAGAAAATTCTGAAGGTGGATTTATAATGAAGAAAGATAATAATTTAATTCGCAAAATATATCGTGAAAAAACAATTAACAAAGTTGTTAATAAAATTAATTTCTTAGGTATTAATTGCCATTATGATGCGATTGATCTACTAAACAAAAGACTATTAGTGAGTATGATAATTTTCTTCTTCTTCATTATCATTAATGCTAATGGTTATTTAATTGCCCCGGTCATTACCATTATCTTTTATCTAGGGAGTGAATATTTTGTTCTAGATTACCAGATAAAAAGAAGAATTAAACGGTTAGATGATGAAGGTTTATTCTTTTTCGAAGTATTAGCACTAACACTTGAAACTGGTCGTAACTTAAAAGGGGCTTTAGATATGACTTGTGATACGATTAATAATGAGTTAGCTGCGGAGTTTCGCAAAACACTATCTGAAATTAAACTAGGTAAGAGTATGACTGAAGCCCTAGAAGATATGAAAAGACGAATTCCTAGTGATAGTATTTGTAATGTTATTTTAAATATTACCCAATCAAGTGTTTTTGGTAATAGTATTATAGAATCCTTATATAATCAAGTTGATTATTTAAGAGAAAAACAATTGCTAGAAATTAAAAGTGATATTCAAAAAATGCCCGTTAAAATTAGTGCCGTGTCCGTTGTCTTTTATATTCCCTTAATGCTCTTATTAATTTTAGGTCCAGTAATTATAAATTTTATAATGAATCGTTAAAAAGGAAAAAATTCCTTTTTTATTTTACCTAAAACATTTGTATGATATAATATTAGTGGTGATAGAATGTATAGTTATATAAAAGGTTTATTAGTTGAGCAGGGGAGTAATTATATTGTAATTGAGAATAACGGGATTGGTTATAAAATTTTTGTTGCTAATCCGTATGTTTTTAATGCTCAAAAAGAAAACATGGTCTATTTATATAGTCATATTAGAGAAGATGAATACTCGTTATATGGCTTTGTAACAATTGAAGAACGTGAATTATTTTTAAAGTTAATTAATGTTAAGGGCTTAGGTCCCAAAATGGCACTACCAATCTTAGCCACGGGTAGCATTAGTGGGATTCAGGATGCGATTGAAAGAGAAAATATCTTGTATTTAGAAAAATTCCCAAAAATTGGTGAAAAATTAGCTCGGCAGATTATTTTAGATTTAAAAGGTAAATTAGCTAAAAGTCCCGTTAAAGGTAACGATGATACTAGTGAGTTAGTTGCTGTTTTAGAAAGTTTAGGTTATAAAATGGCTGATATCAAAAGAGTATTACCGAGTTTAGATCAAACTCATTCAATTGAACAGAATGTTAAAGAAGCATTAAAATTATTATTAAAATAAAAAGAAATAACAAAGACTTATTAAATATATAAGCGAGGTTAAAATGAAAAATGAATTATTAAATAGTAGTAAGCATCAAGAAGATGATTTTGAACAAAATATTCGGCCTTCAACTTTAGATGAGTATGTTGGTCAAAGTGAAATTAAAGAAAATATTCGGGTATTTATTAAAGCTTGTCAAATGCGCAATGAAGTCCTAGATCACACCTTACTTTATGGGCCACCAGGTCTTGGTAAGACAACTTTAGCGCATATTATTGCTAATGAATTAGGTTCGCAAATAAAAACTGCCAGTGGTCCAGCAATTGAAAAGAGTGGTGATTTAGCCGCTATTCTATCTAGTTTGGAACCGGGTGATGTGTTATTTATTGA
>DAOOOU010000103.1:0-2333 GCA_035387905.1 Bacilli bacterium
TTTGTTAATTAACATATCTTTTAACTCATGAATATTATGAGTGCCAAAAACGATATCGATGTATTGGTGCTTCTTTAGAATTTCATTAGTAACGCTTTCTTCTTGAGCCATACAACCACCTAAAGCAATTATGGCTTCCGGATGAAGCTTTTTATGATGCTGACAACGACTTAAAAAACCAAAAACTTTGTCTTGAGCATTTTCTCTAATGGCACAAGTATTTAAGATAACAATATCAGCTTGTTCTAATTTATCACATGAAGTATAACCTAAGCCTTCTAATAAGGCTTTTATCTCTTCTGAATCATGCATATTCATCTGACAACCATAAGTCTTAAGAAAATACTTTTTACCATCGAAAAGACTTTCCTGTACTTGATCAGGTAAATAGATATAATCAGGAGCTTGTTTCGTTCTTAATTTAGCTGCTTTTTGATTTGGTAAATTCATTATCGTCTTTCCTTTTCATGACGATTTTACCATAAAAAAAGCACTATTGCTAGTGACTTCTTTATTATTACTTACAAGAATAATCTTGATCTTCATAACTATCAATAAAATCTTTTTTAGTCGTATTTAGATCTTTAATATCAAGATCATCGATATCATCATCTGATAGTTTACTATATTGAACAATCATTTCTAAAGTAACTTTTTCGCTATTACGTTCAAGGTTTATTTTTACACCATCTTTGTCGTTAAATTCATCTTGAACAGTTTCATACATCTCATAAACCTGTTTTGCTTGATCTTCATCATCAAGAGTAAATTCAACTTTACCTTCAAATTTTACAATTTTATCGTTTTTGAAAGTACCTGTTATTTTCTCCTTAGATTCCCCATATTCATCACTTTCTCTGGTACATACAACTTTATCAGATAATAATAAAGTCTTAGCTAGATAGCCAACACCTAAAGCAACAAGCACAATTACGATAATCATAATTATTTTCTTTGAGTTTGCTTTTGGAGCCGGACTAATAGCAGTGGCTGGTTCTGCAGTTGGCATTACTGGTGCTGCTGGTTGAACTGGTGGGGTTACGCCTAAATCAACAGGTGGTTGTGGGGCTGGTTCATTATTCATTTTTTTGGATCTCCTCTCTTATTATTAGTTTAGCACATATTTTTTAAAGTGCCAATAAAAAAATTAGTCTTAGCAATAAGACTAATTATTTATTTTGATAATATCACGACCGGCCATATAAGGCCTTAAAGCAGTCGGTATTTTAATTGAACCATCAGCTTGGTAATTATTTTCGACAAAAGCAATTAAACCTCGAGGCGTAGCTAAAACGGTGTTATTTAGGGTACTGACATAATATGTCCCCTTTTCGCCTTTAGTTCTAATTGCTAAACGCCTAGCTTGCGCATCTCCCAATGTTGAACAAGAACCAACTTCGAAATATTTTTGTTGACGCGGACTCCAAGCTTCAATATCACAAGATTTTACTTTTAAGTCTGCTAAATCACCACTACAACACTCTAGTGTTCTGACAGGGATATCTAAACTCCTAAAGAAATCAACTGTTAACTGGGCCATTTTTTGATACCAGGTCATGGCTTCCTCGGGTTGGCAAATAACCACCATTTCTTGTTTTTCAAACTGATGAACCCGATAAATACCTCTTTCTTCTAAGCCATGAGCCCCTACTTCTTTACGAAAGCAAGGTGAATAAGAAGTTAAAGTAATTGGTAAGTCTGCTTCTTTAATAATTTGATCTTGATAACGACCAATCATACTATGTTCTGAGGTGCCGATTAAATATAAATCTTCATTCTCAATTTTATACATCATATCATTCATTTCACTAAAAGACATAACGCCACTTACCACATCGCCTCTAATCATAAAAGGGGGAATACAATAAGTAAAACCTTTGCTCACCATATAATCCCTGGCATAGCTAAGCATTGCCGAATGAAGTAATGCCGCATCACCAGTTAAATAATAAAAACCATTACCACTAGTGCGTCCCGCACTAGTCTTATCTAAACCATTAATCTTTTCTAAAATATCAGCATGGTAAGGAACTTCATATTCCGGAACAAGCGGTTCGCCAAATTTCTCAATCTCAACATTTTCGCTATCATTTTTACCAAGGGGTACAGAGTCATCAATAATATTGGGAATTTGATACATTTTTTCTTTAATTAAAGTTTCTAATTCTTGTTCTTTGGCTTCTAAAGCACTAATTTGTTCATTATTAGTTGCAACTTTTCCTTTAATCGTCTCTGCTTCGGCTTTTTTACCTCACGCATTAATAAACCAATTTGATCGCTTAATTGATTTTTTTGGCTTCGTAAATCATCAGCTTCTTTCTTAGTTTGTCGAT
>DAOOOU010000104.1:0-2284 GCA_035387905.1 Bacilli bacterium
AATCTTACTTCTTAATCGTCGGGGTTTTGCGACAACGATTTCGTGTCAAGCTTGCGGCTATACTTTTAAATGTCCTAATTGTGAAATTACTTTAACTTATCACAAAACGAAAAATAACTTTCGTTGTCATTACTGTGGCTATACCATTTTTAAACCGGAGGTATGTCCTGATTGTCACGAAGCCGCCCTTAATTATTTAGGTTTGGGTACTGAAAAATTAGAAGGGGAGATAAAACATCTTTTTCCCGAAGCTAGAGTTACCAGAATGGATACCGACACGACCCAAAATAAAAATCAACACGAGAAAATAGTTGGGGCTTTTGCTAATCATGAATCCGATATTTTAGTTGGTACCCAAATGATTAGTAAGGGTTTAGATTTTCCCCTAGTTACTTTGGTAGGAATCATTAATGCCGACTCCAGCCTCAATCAACCTGATTTTCGCAGTTCCGAACGAACCTTTCAATTATTAAATCAAGTAGCTGGTCGGGCTGGACGAAAAGATTTACCAGGCGAAGTAATCATTCAAACTTTTAATCCGGATAACTTTACCTTACAATGTGTCCAAAAGCATGATTATTTAGCTTTTTATGAATATGAGATTCATAATCGTCAACTATTAAAATATTTACCTTACTATTATTTAACAAGTATTAAAATTGCGAGTCGGGATTATGAAACAGCTAGTAAGGAAGCAACCTTAGTTAAGAAATATTTACTCAATAATTTAACTCATCAAGAAATTATTTTAGGACCGACAACGGCCGCCATGTTTAAGACGAATAATATTTATCGTTTGCAAATAATTATTAAATACCGAAGTGAAGAACCATTATTTAAAGTCTTAAAAGAATTACTTAAAATTTATCAAAGCAAACGACTAGTAAATTTAGAAATTGATAATTCCCCACGAGTAATATAATTTGGTATAATAATATAAAGACGAAGGTGAAGCTAGTGAAAGATAAACGAATCATATTTATGGGAACGCCTGATTTTGCCGTTCCCGTATTAGAAAAACTAATTGCTAATTATCAAGTAATAATGGTTGTTACCCAACCCGATGCCTTTGTGGGGCGCAAAAAAGAATTAGTTTATTCGCCAATCAAAAAATTAGCTTTAAACCATCAAATCCCCGTATTTCAACCTCTTAAAATTAGAACTGATTATCAACCGATAACTGACTTGCAACCTGATATCATTATCACTTGTGCTTATGGCCAAATTATTCCTTTAGCAATACTAGAATGTGCTCCCTATGGTGCCATCAATGTTCATGCTTCTTTACTGCCTAAATTAAGAGGTGGGGCCCCAATTCATCAAGCATTAATTAATGGAGAAAAAGAGACTGGGATTACCATTATGTATATGGATGAAAAAATGGATGAAGGCGATATGATTGCTCAAGCAGTTTATCAAATTCAAGAAACTGATGATGTCGGCATCTTACATGAAAAATTAAGGCAAATGGGTGCTGATTTATTAATTAAAGTTTTACCAACTATTTTTGCGGGTACTAATAAGCGGCTTAAACAAGATCATGAACAAGCAACATACGCTTATAATATTAAACGGGAAGCGGAACATCTTGATTTTAAGCAGACTACTAAAGCCGTCTATAATCAAATCAGAGGTTTACATCCTTGGCCTTTAGCTAACTTGATTATTGATAATCAAGAAGTTAAAGCTTTAACTTGTACTTATGAAATAATAAACCATCACCAGCAACCGGGAATAATTATTAAAGCTGAACCTAAAGGCTTAGGCATTACTACTCAAGACGGCATTATCTATTTGACTAAAATAAAACCTTTTGGGAAAAAAGCGATGACCATTAAAGATTATTTAAATGGCCTTAAAGCAGAAAATCTAATTGGAAAAGAGGTTAAGTAATGAGTAAATTTAAAGGGGAATTACAAAAACTATGGCAAGGGGAGAAAACTAAACCCTTAGCTAGTTTAGCAATTTATACAGTAGTTATTTTAATCTTATTTGGTGTTTATCTCTTACTGGGTAAAGGTAACTTTTTACCAGCAAGTAACGAAACCGACGATCAAGTAAAAGAACAAAAAGTAGTCGATCCGATAGCCGATCTTAAAACGCAATTACAAGAAAGCAACTTTCGCTATCGTTATGAAATTACTATTAATGAAGTAAAAACTATCTACGAAGGCCGGCAAACGGACATCTTAAATGAAGGTTATAAAGAAGATAGTTTAGGGACAATCAAATATTATATTGATACTAATTCGGTATATGAAGTTAAATTAGGAGAATTATATCC
>DAOOOU010000105.1:0-2269 GCA_035387905.1 Bacilli bacterium
TGCTAGTTTCTGCTGGGCAACCGCCTGCCCTAAGCCAGCTTTAATCCCCTGTTCAATACAAGGAGCATATGCAATGATAATTGCTGGGCCATCATGCTCTTCAGCTTCTTTAAAAGCTTTAATCGTTTGCATAAAGTTTGACCCTAAGCTAACACTAGCCACATAACAATTAGGATAACTCATCGCTAATTTAAATAGATCTTTTTTATTAGTTTGCTTCCCTAAATCAGTAAACTCAGCTACTTGGCCATAACGCGATGATTTGCTTGCTTGACCACCAGTATTTGAATATACTTCCGTATCTAAAACTAATATCTTTAATTTGGCATTAGTTGCTAGGACGTGATCGATACCCCCGAAACCAATATCATAAGCCCAACCGTCACCACCGACTGCCCAAACACTTCGTGCTGGCAAATAATTTAAAAGTTCTTTTAAATCCCGAGGGATTTCTTGCTCTTGTAATTGGTCTTTGATTTCACTAGTTATTTTAAAGTCCTCGCTATTTGCTAAATATTTATTAAATAATTCTTGAACTTGAGGTGATACGGCATTAAGGGCTTGCTCAATGATATTCTTTATATGTTCTTTAGTATTATTATAGCTTAGCACCATGCCGTAACCAAATTCGGCATTATCTTCAAATAACGAATTAGCCCACGGAATAGCATATGGGGTTGAAGGGAAACTACCACCATAAATGCTTGAACAACCGGTAGCGTTAGCAATCACTAATTTATCCCCAAATAACTGACTTAATAATTTAAGATAAGGGGTCTCCCCACAGCCAGCACAAGCTCCCGAGAATTCAAATTTCGGTTTAATTAACTGACTGCCTTTAACCGAATAAGGATCATATAATTGAGGATTAATATGGTCGTTAAATAATTTATTGCTTATTATTTGTAATTGCTCATCATATGCACCATAAGCAAGCGCTTTATTTCCCCCTTTACCAGGACAATTATTAATACACTGGCCACAACCAGTACAATCGGCTTCACTAATCGCAATTTTATAATCGTAGTCATTATTACCTAACAAAGGAATACCTTCTCCTTTGGCAACAATAAAAGGTCTGATGGCAGCATGTGGACAGACAAGTGAACATTGTTCACATTGAATACAATTTTCCGGCTGCCATTTAGCAACTTGCGGGGCAATTCTTCTTTTCTCTCCTTGGGTTAGACTAGTAACTAAATGCCCTTTTTTATATGACTCTAAAGCACTAACCGGTAAACTATCACCCTTTTTATTGTTAATTAGGGTAATAACATCGTTTGTTATGGTCGGTTCATCCGGATTAATGGTTAGAGGAGTAGTATATTCTTGAAGTTGGGCTAATGTCTCATTAACAGCTTTAATATTAGCATTAACGACTTCAATTCCTTTATTTTTAAATTGCTGATTAATTGAAGTAGTTAAGCTTTCTGTAATATTAGCGAAATGCATCAGATGTAATATCGCCGTTTCCATAATCTTACTTATTTTACCTTTAATGCCGGCTGCTTCAGCAATTACTTCGGCAGCAATGGTATAAATTTTTACGCGGCGCTCACTAATTAAGCTTTTTATTTTATTGGGCAGTAATTGATTGAGTCTAGCTGCTTGATTAGTACTTATTAATAAGATACCACCCTCTTTAATATCGTTAATTAAATCATATTTTGCTAAATATTCATCTTTTGTTACGACCACAATCTGGGGTTTAGTAACGTAAAACGGAGCTTTAATCGGTTCTTTGCCAAATCTTAAATGGCAAGTCGTTAAACTACCACTCTTTTTTGAGTCATATTGAAAATAACCTTGAACGTAATTGAGAGTAGTATCGCCAACAATCGTTAATAAGTCTTTACTAGCACTAACCATTCCGTCCGAACCAAACCCATATATTTTAATTTCCGTAGTTCCTAGATCAAGATCATAGTCTAATTGAGGTAAACTCAAATGAGTTACATCATCATTAATCCCGATTGTAAAATTATTGATTGGTTCTTGATTTAACATTTGATAAACACTATAGATATCAGCTACAGTAGTATTTTTACTAGATAAACCATAACGACCACCGACAATTGTTAAGTTATTGTCTTTTAAGGCCCCTAAGACATCTAAATATAAAGGCTCGCCAGCACTACCAGCTTCTTTGGTCCGATCTAAAACCGCTATTTTTTGTACTGTTTGGGGTATTACTTTTAAGAGATATTCCCTACTAAAGGGACGATAAAGGCGGACTACAATAAGGCCAACGGCTTGACCTTTAGCATTT
>DAOOOU010000106.1:0-2261 GCA_035387905.1 Bacilli bacterium
GGCACATTTTTTCTCCCAAGCTAAAGTTGTCGCTTCACTTCTAATTACAATTTTTGCAGCCATACTCTGACCCATTACCTCATTACTAGCGCTACTATCAATCCAAAAACGGACTTGAAACTTTTGACTACCACCATCACTTGCAGTTTTAGTACTAGCGGCTGCTAAATTGCCTTGAGCAATAATATAGGCTTCTAAGGAAACCTCATCTTTATTAGTTTCATCTTTATATAAATTACCTAAGATAGTAGTTTCTAAAATTGGACTTGCTTGATTATCATCGTTTCCTGTCATATTAATTTTTATGACATCAGGGCTGATTGTCGTTCCCTCACTTAAAGGATTAAAAGTAACTACATAACTCGCATCCACCGTACAGGTGTTTTTGATCGTAAAAGCGTAAGCTTTTTGGGTTAACCCTTCGTTATCAGCCATCGGATAAGTATTAGTTAAAGCAATGTCATAATCATCTTCTTCAAGATCAAGGGCAAAGCAACCCGAAGTAACAATATTTGGATTAGTTTGAGTTTTAGTTTGACTAAATAAAGCATATGAATAACCTAAGGCAATACTAATCAACAATAAAATAGCCACAATGGGCAGCAATATTAGATACTTACGCGACATATTTTATCACCTATTTTCTATTTTCATTCTATCATTATAAACCACTTTTGTAAATAACGGACCTTGTCATTGGCGGCGATTAGCACTGATCATTTCCATATCAATGGTTAATTGTTTAATCCGTTCGATTATGCGACGGGCTTTAACTTTATCTTCACTACTACTAGTAATTGCTAAGTGCGCTTCTAAATCTTCAAGATTAAGATTTGAGGTAAAGAAAGTTGGTTTTTGATTAGTCATCCGGTACTGTAATATAGTTCCTAAGATTTCATCCCGGCCCCACTCAGTTACTTTTTCCGCACCTAAATCGTCAATTAATAATAAATCTACTTCTTCTAAGTATTCAATACGATCAGCATAACTATCAAAGTCACCCTTTATTTCCCTTAGTAATGAAGGAAAATAAACGATCTCCGTGGTAATTCTTTTTTTTGCTAGTTCATTAAATAAAGCCGCAATTAAGAAGGTCTTACCACAACCAAAATTACCGTGTAAAAATAAGCCTTTAGTGGTTTTACCACTACTGTATTCATCATAAAAATTCTTCAGCCATTTAATGACTTTTACCCTTTTTTTATCGGTAATATCAATATCAGCCATTTTCGCCGTTAAGATTTGATTATCACCCTTAACCTGATTGGTGGTAATTGCTTGCTTTTGATAGCGGCAGGGAGTATAGGCAAAAATAAGTTTATTATTTTTATAATTAGGATAGCACACATGACCTTCAATATTATTTTGACAACTTAAAAGATTAGGACAATTCTCACAACGCTTTAATTCAACAACCGTATCTTGTAATTGTGAAGTATATTTCATCGCTACTTCATTAGGGGCCCCAATACTTTTAACAAGCTTTTTAAAAAGTAAATCATTTTGCGCTGCAGTATAGTTACTTTTTAAATCAAGTAAGGTCTTATTACTATATTTAATTTTAGCATTTTCCATCTTATCACCTAAATTCTTTAAGTAGTTCGGCTAGTTCTGCTGATTCTTCACTACTAATTGCATCTTTTTCAATCTGGGTATTAAACCATACGGGATCTTTGGCATTACTTTGTTGGGGCATGATTTTTTTCGTATATTTTTTACTTTCTAAAACAGCAATTGCCATTGCTTCACCAGCAGTCTCAATCCCTTGTCTTTTCCATTGTCCAGCAATTGTCTCAATAAAAGCTTGATTCAGCTTATTGTTGTTCTTTTTCAAAACATAGTCAATTAAGACATTGACGACTGCTGGTTTTAAGTTTAAATCTAAGATTAAGCTCTCAATTATTTTCAGATCATGATTAGTGGGTTTAACGCCCTTATTTTTACTTTTTAGAAAATCATAAGGACTCGTGTTTTCAAAAACGTAAATGATTTTTGCTTTATTGGAAGTGTTCCCTAAAGGCGTTTTTAAATACTCAGGTTGTTTACGATAAATTAAGGTTGGTAAAGTTCCGTCATGATGATATTGATAAAGACGCCGTGCACTCTTCCTTAAAGCTTCTTTATCAATTGTACTATTCTCGGTAATAACAGTTCTTAATAATTCAATTACTTGTAAATCATCTAAGTCATAAATATAGGTTAAATTATTAATTAATTCTCTTGTCTTTTTATTAAATGTTTTGTCATTAACTAAACCTTTA
>DAOOOU010000107.1:0-2256 GCA_035387905.1 Bacilli bacterium
GGGGAATTGATATCCCCATCAAAGGTTATGAAGACAAAAAAATATACGGCTGGTTTGAGAATGTTTGGGGTTATGTTACGGCATGTAAAAAATATTGTGAAAATAATGGTTTAGACTGGGAAGACTTTTGGAAACAAGACCGAGATAATAAAATATACTTAGTTCATGCTAAAGATAATATCCCTTTCCATACCGTAATTTTTCCTTCGCTGTTAATTGCTACAGAAGATAACTATAAATTACCCGACTATATTATCAGCGATAATTACTTAACTATTGAGGGTGAGAAACTTTCAAAAAGTAAGGGCAATTACATTTCACTAAGAGCCCTACTAGATAAATATCCGGCTGATACGATAAGATATTTTTTCCTAACAAATGATGCCGTAAAAAAAGATTTTAATTTTTCGTGGAGCGACTTTATTAACTCACATAATGGAGAATTATTGGGAAAATGGGGCAACTTCATTAATCGAACTTTAGCGTTTATCAACAAATCCTTTACGGCAAAATTAGATAAATATCCGCTTGATTTAGTTATTGAAAATAAATTAAAGACTTTGTTTAAAGAGGTTGGAAATAATATTGAAAAAGGAAATATAAAAGAGGGAATAAACGAAGTATTTGAATTTATTAATTATGCTAATAAATATTTTGATGAAAAACAACCATGGGTATTAGCTAAAGAAGACGAAACTAAATGCCAGGAAGTGTTATTCAATTGCTGTAACATAATTTCTAATGTTAATACTTTATTAAAACCATATCTACCATTTACTGCCAATAAAGTAGAAGGGTATCTTAATATTATTAATAACAAATGGCAATATCAAGCCATAAATGAAGTGATAATTAATGAAAATTGCTCAGCACTATATGAGAGATATGATAAATCGCTTATTGATCAAGAAAAACAAAGCTTGCTTAACGAAAGAACTAAAAAGGAATAAAAGACTCAGGAGGGTCTTTTTTCATTAATTATTACTCGTTAAAATTAAGCGGGGCTATGGTATAATATTATTAATCAGTTAGGGTGAGTATATGATTATCGAATATAATCAAAAATATGATAATGAAGTTAAAAGATTATTAGTCCAATTACAGGAATATATTGTTGGTATCGACCAGGAGAAATATAATATCGTTACCCCTCTATATGGTGAAAAATATCTAAAACAAACTTTAGAGGAAATTGAAAAATGTCATGGTAAAATGTATTTATATCAAGAAGATGAACAGCTTTATGGTTTAGTTGTGGCAGTAATTGATAATGATCCAATAACCACATATGATTTTATTGCGCCTAAAAGAGGGCGAATAACGGAACTAATTGTTGATCAAAATATTCGCGGTAAAGGGATTGGTCAAAAGCTGTTAGCTAAAGCCGAAGATTATTTATATAATCTTGATTGTGAAGCAATATTAATTGGCGTTTTTGCTTATAATGACCAAGCAATAAATTTTTACAGCAAAAATAATTATCACAATCGATTAGTCGATATGATAAAAGCAAAATAGAAAATTAGAAGAGGAATATGATATTGGATAAGTATTTAATTATTAAAAATATATTTACCGAAAATAAAAATCCTAATAACGCAACAATGATGGCTAAATATATGCGCAATCAATTTGCTTTTTTAGGGATAACATCACCCGTGCGCAAACAAATATGCAAAGAGTTCTTAGCCTTAGAAAAGAAAAACAAAAAAATCGACTGGGAATTGTTAGATAAATGCTTTGCTGATGAACATCGAGAATTCCAATATTTTGTTTGCGATTATTTATTATTGATGAAAAACAATGTGGTCTATGAAGAAATACCAAAACTCAAAAAATATATTGTTAATAAATCGTGGTGGGACACCATTGATATTTTATGTAAAGTAATTGGGAATGTTGGCTTAAGAGATAACCGCGTAAAAGCATTAATGATAAAATATTCTCAGGATAGTAATTTTTGGGTTAGAAGAATAGCTATCGAACATCAACTTTGCTTAAAAGAAAAGACCAATCATGATTTATTAGCAAAAATAATTGTTAATAATTTTGGTAGTACTGAATTTTTTATTAATAAAGCAATTGGTTGGAGTTTAAGAGATTACTCAAAAACTAATCCGGATTGGGTAAGAGAATTTATAAATAATAATAAAAAGCAAATGGATAAATTGAGTATTAATGAGGCTAGTAAGTATCTTTGATAACTGTAGAAAGGGAATAATAATGAAAGCACTAATAATAAATGGTTCACCCCAT
>DAOOOU010000108.1:0-2224 GCA_035387905.1 Bacilli bacterium
CACAACGCTTGATAATATTTTACTCTTTACTAATCAAGGCCGTTACTTATTTATTCCGGTGCATACTATTTTGGAAACTAAATGGCGCGAGATTGGGAAACATGTTAGTAACTTAGTATTAATCGCCCCAACCGAGAAGATTATTGGTTCGTTAGTCATTGATAATCCGCAAACCCCAATCATTATGTATACCCAAAAAGGCTATGTTAAACAAAGTCTAATCCAAGATTATATTGTCAGTCGTTATTCGAAACCGATGACGGCCATTAACTTAAAAGCCGGGGATGAATTAATAAGTGTCCAACCAGCAACCTCTAACTCACTATTAGTTACCCAAAATGGTTATTATTTACAATTTAATAATCAAGAGATTCCCTTAATGGGCGTAAGAGCTAGTGGGGTTAAAGGCATTAACTTAAAAGATGATCTCTTAGTTGCTGGCTTAGTTATTAATCAAATCGATGATATTACGATTTTTACTAATAATAAAACGGCTAAGCGAATCCATGTTAATGAATTAAGCATGATGAGCCGGGCTAAAAAAGGTAGTCTAATTCTTAAAAAAGTTAAATCAGTTAACTATCAAATTATTAAAGTCCTTAAAACTGATTCCAAAACTATCTTTAAATTAAAAAAAGATGAGCAATTTACCGAGTTAAAAGCTAGTGAAATCCCCTTAATGGATGCATTATCAACGGGATCAATCATTACTAAACATAAAATTGATGATGTTTTAATTGATTGGGAATTAACTTCATATATTAAGCAAACCCCATCAGAAAAACCGAAAATTACCGAAAAAGAACCAGAGTTAATGACCATTGATGATTTTATCGATGATTTTCGTCTATAAAATAGTGTAAAGTTTAAAAATATATTGAAATCTTAAAATTATTGGCTTATAATGAAAATATAAAGAAGGGTAGATAAAAAAATGAAAAAACCAAAGAAAAATATAAAACCGATCATAAAAGATAAGAGTGGCTTTACTTTAGTCGAGTTATTAGCGGTTATTGTTGTCTTAGCGTTATTAATCTTAATTGCTGGACGTGCTGTCTTTGCCCAAATTGAAAAATCACGAAAGAATACATTTAGAACTGAGATACTTACTTTTGGTAAAGCAATGGAAGAATATTTTAACTCTGAATCAATTGCTGGCGGAACGGGGACATTTACTGTAACTATTGGTACAAAAGATTATGAATATGCATGTGCCAGCCCTGATGATTTAAAAACTAAAGGATTTCTTGATTTCTCGGATGCTAAAACTTTTGAAGGTAGAATGCAATTGTTTAGAGAAGCAGGCACTGAAGACGAAGTAGTATTCATTGCTATAAATGACGGTCGAAGATACGGTTACGTTAACCAAAGCCTTTCAACAATTGAAGCAGGTACAGTTGATGATATTGAAAAATTTAGTAATAGTATGTTGGGTACTGCTGATGTTGCAGCCTGTCCAACAAATGAGACCGCATTTTATGGTCAAGTTGGTGTTTATCCAACCGAAGGTACAAAAATTAATCTGGTACCTTAATAATAATATCTAATTAACTCCATTTACTTGGAGTTTTTTTTGTGAGATAATTTTTAGGGTGATTAAGATGTTATTAATCGGTTGTCATGTTTCCTTTGATAATGAACAATTATTAGGAGCTACTAAAGAAGCAATTAGCTATGGAGCTAATACCTTTATGTTTTATACTGGGGCCCCAATTAATACTACTCGGAGCCCAATTAATGATAATTTAACTTTAGCTGCTTATCAATTAATGAAAGATAAGATAGTCTTAGAAAAAGTTATTTGTCATGCTCCCTATATTGTTAATTTAGCTAACCGACAAGACCCTGATAAATTTAATTTTAGTGTTAATTTTCTTAAGCAAGAAGTCACTCGTTGTGAACAAATGAATATTAAATATTTGGTTATTCATCCGGGTAATACTTTAGGTATCCCGAAAGAAACAGGTCTTAAAAACGTTATTGACGGCTTAAACTTAATTCTTTATCCGGGTTCTAAGGTGACTATCCTCGTTGAAACGATGGCCGGTAAAGGAAGTGAGTTAGGTAGTAATTTATCTGAATTAAAAACAATAATTAATAATGTTAAAATTAAAGCTAATATCGGGGTTTGTTTAGATACATGTCACTTACATGATGCGGGTTATGACTTAAATGCTTTTGATGTTTATCTAAATGAATTTGCAAAAGAAATTCTTAATGAAAA
>DAOOOU010000109.1:0-2179 GCA_035387905.1 Bacilli bacterium
TTATTGATGTTTCTTTTCACACCTGGAGGCGTACTACTTTTTTCAGTCGCTTTTTTTAATGCTTCAATAAAATCGTCAAAGGCATAAATATCTCTATGTGGTCTTTCATAATAATCCATATTATTGCTCCTTAATACTCAGAAAATTCAGCACTAGCTTTTGCAATTTCATCATATGCATCAATTATGGTGTCTAAATTATCTAGTTTATTTGCTAGTTTTTCTTCGATTCCTTCTAGCCGTTGATATTCAATCTGATTGATTTCCAAATCTTCTTTTTTGTCCTCATCATCTAGCTTAGCCTCTAATTGCTGATATTGTTCTTCATACTGTCTTTTTAGTTCGATTGCTTGTTCTTTAGTAATCATATTCCCTCTCCTAACTAGTTTCGTAGCACCCAATTATCTATGCTAATCATAATTATAGTAGATATCGATTTAAAAGTAAATTGTTTTAACAAATAAAAAAAGCATTATGTCCTGCTCTTTTTGCTTTTTTGTTTTAATATTGCATCATATTGTTGATATAGTTTTTGAACCCCATTCTCTAAGCGAAAATAATGAATGATATAGAACATGATAAATCCTAATAATAGAAAACAAATAATAATGAAGCCATTATAAAGTAAAGATAAAGCAAAGAATAAAACCATAAACAAAACATAAGCCAAAGTAATGATTAAGTGAATTAATCTTTCGTGTTGAAAGAAATTAATTTTAACTAAATGCTCGGTTCGCATCTTTTCCCAGTCTTGTTTAGTTTTACTGGCTAAAACCTCATCAATCTCTTTTATATAGGTCATTAAATATTTTTTCATTCATAATACTCCTTAACTAATCTTTGACCAGTTGGTCTAAGCTCTTTATAAGTTGCCATAATATAATCATTAATCTCGGGGAAAGCTTTTTCAAATTCAGTTAATAATTTAAATTGATTACGGGCTCGATCAAGATTATGATTGGGATACTTAATGTTGAAATATGTATCACCATTGATATAATCGTTTAAAAACCTAATCCCTAACTCGTAAGTAATTACTTTTATCGATTGGCCTAATAAAGTAACCTCCGGTTCATCCATAAAGGGAGCCATTTCTTCTAGGTAGCCTTTGGCATAGGCTTTTAATACTGCCGTGTCAAATGATACTTTCGTTAAATCGGTATCATCTTCAGTGGTTGTAGCTGTAGCACTGCGCACCCCATCACCAAAATCATAGCCCGAACAACCAGGCATGATGGTATCCCAATCAATTACTGTTTCAAAATTCCACTGTCCTTTATCTTGGCGCATCATGACATTAGAAATTTTTGTATCATTATGACAAACCCGCAAGGGAATTCTTTGCTCTTCAATTGCTGAAGTCAGAATCGTACTTAATTCCTTTCTTGATTTAACAAATTCAATTTCGGAAATTACACTTGCTGCCCGATCAACGGTATCTTTACTAACATCTCTCATAAATCTTTCGTATCTAATTTTGGTGTTATGAAAATTAGGAATCGTTTCTTCAAGTTCCTCAATTGGCAAATCAGCTAACATACTTTGAAAATTACCAAAAGCTTTTCCCGTATTATAGACAATATCTAAATTATCGGTATTATCAAAAGAGACTGCTTTTTCAATACAATTATAAGCCCGGTAATAATCTTTTTCCCCAGTCGGATCAGTAATAACCAACATTGAGTTCCCATCTTTGGTCCTGATAATATTTAAAGATTGGCGGAGATCACTACGTTCCACTTTTTGTTTTGATATTAAATCTTCAACAAGTTCAATATTTTTCATTACCTTATATGGCTCTGTAAAAGCAATCGTATTTATTTTTTGAATAACATATCTTTGCTTAGTCCTATCTGGTAATTGATAAGTTACAATAAACGTTTTATTTATGTTTCCTGAATCAGTACATTGAATTCCAACTGGTTGCCCCGCCACACAAAATTGATTAGCCACAGCAATTATTTGATCAAACATTCTGTTCACCTCAAAAATATGGTAGCACTTAACCCCGAAGATGTCGAGAATTTTATTAGTTCTTTCGTCCTTACCTTAGTTTATGTTATACTAATTATAAAGGTGATAATAATGGAATTTATAACTCAACTAAGCGAAAAAGAATACCGCTCTTTTTGGGAGAAAAGCAACCTTAATCATTTTATGCAATCTTATGAGTGGGGTCA
>DAOOOU010000110.1:0-2165 GCA_035387905.1 Bacilli bacterium
TAATAAGAAAAGCCAGTTATTATTAGCTGAAATTGCTGAATTAAAAGAGTTTATTAATAAATAATAAGCTTTTTAAATCCCTAAAAAAAGATTTAATAATTATGATTAATATGTTATACTATTAAATAATAGAAAGACTTGGAGGGGTTAGCTAATGCTGGAAAAAGCTAATAATAAGAGTATCCTTGCTCCTTTAACAACAAAAAGTAAAACTAAAAAATATTTTTTTGGTAAAATAACTTTGAAAATCCTTTTAAGTTTTCTAGCTTTTTTCAAGTATATCTTTTTAGGTATTGCCACAATTTTTGAAGTGCTTTTTAAAGGTTTAGGTTTTATCTTAAATTCATTTAAAAAACTGTTTGGCGTGCAAATTACAAAGAAGAATTCAGCAGAGTCAGGTGACAATAAATCGGTTAGTAAAAAGCCAAAATATCGCCCAGACAAAACAAGTAAAAGTTTATTAGCAGCTAAAGAACAATTATTATTAGAACTACAAGGGGATAATAAGCGCAGTAGTGAAGCAGAAGTTTATCGAGTTACAGCAAAAAATCCTAATGGTAAAATTAGAACGGAAACCATGAGTGGTTTCTCAAAACAAGATATTAATGCCTTTTTGGTTAATGAAGGCTATGAAGTATATCGAATTGAAAGCTCGGACACAATTAAGTTTGTTTTTGGCAAAAGTACGATCTTCTTTAAGAAATTAAGCGGTAAGAACTTAATCTTTTGGCTTACCCAATTAGCAACCTATGTTAAAGCAGGCATTCCGTTAACTGAAGCATTAAGAATCCTAGCTAAACAGATGGGTAAAAACGGTATTCCCAATCGGACTTTCTCGGCTTTAGTTTATGAATTAACAATGGGTAATTCTTTTTCCACAGCAATGGAAAAACAAGGAAAAGTATTTCCTTCGTTACTAATAAATATGATTCGGGCTGCTGAAGCTACTGGCCAATTAGAAGAAACCCTTGATGATATGGCAAACTATTATGATGAAATAAATAAGACGAAGAAGCAAATGATTAGTGCCATGATCTATCCGTCAATGATTCTTATCTTTGCGGTAGGGGTTATTACCTTCATTATGCTCTTTATTATTCCCCAATTTGTTCAGGTATTTGATTCTGCTGGGGCGGAAATAAAAGGGATTACTTTATTTATCTTAAATTTATCTAATTTTTTGCAGGCTTATATTGTTTATATTATTTTAGGGGCTTTGATGATAGTTGTCTTACTTTATCTGGCTTATAAACGAGTAAAAGAATTTCGCCGGGCAATTCAGATATTATTAATGAAATCACCCGTAATTGGGAAAGTTATTATCTATAATGAAATGGCTATTTTTACTAAAACTTTTGCGTCATTATTAAAGAATAATGTCTTTATTACCGACAGTATTGATATATTAATTCAGATTACTAATAATGAAATCTATAAACAGTTAATGATGGATACAATTTCTAATATTGCTAAAGGCGAAAAAATTTCTACTGCCTTTGAAGACCACTGGGCAGTACCTGATGTTGCGTATTATATGATTGTTACCGGTGAATCAACTGGTGAGTTAGCATCAATGATGAGTAAAGTTAGTACATATTATCAAGAACAACATCGCAATATTGTAAATACGCTGAAGAGTTTAGTTGAACCAATAATGATAGTTTTCTTAGCCGTTATTGTTGGGGTAGTTGTTTTATCAATCGTTATGCCGATGTTTGATTTATATGATACCGTCGATATGTAGGGAGGCACCAGATGTTAATTGTAATTTATTTGTTTGTTTTAGGCTTGTTATTAGGCTCTTTCTTAACGCTTGTCGGGCTTAGAGCCCCACTTAATAAATCAATTGTCAAACCCCGTAGTCATTGTGATACTTGTGGCCATGTTTTGGCATGGTATGAATTAATTCCCATAATCTCATATCTTATTCAAAATGGTAAATGCCGTAAATGTAAAACTAAATTATCAATATTCTATCCGATAATTGAACTAATTAGCGGTAATATATTTGCGCTTTCTTATATCTACTTTGGTTTTAGTTATAATTTTTTTGTGACAATTATTTTAGGCTGTTTATTGATTGTAATTATGGTAAGTGATTTTAATTATATGATCATTCTTGATACCCCATTAATTATTACCATCATCTTAATTTTAGGCTTAAA
>DAOOOU010000111.1:0-2164 GCA_035387905.1 Bacilli bacterium
ATATTGATGTTCAAGAAATTAATGACTTGGTAAAAAAGTTATTTGAAGCGAGTTTTGATTTAATAAAAGTAAAAATAGCTCAAGCAACTAAATGTCGTGATATAAATCGAATTAATATTAATATGGAAAACGGCCAAATAAAAAGTATAACGATATTTACTGATGGTTATCGGGAAGCAGCTATTGAAGGAAGCAATATTGATCTAGAACTTAAAACCTATATTGAACAATACGAAATATTTAAGAAAACCATTGGTAAAGATTTAACAGTGCTTTCTGAAGTAGAAGATTTTGCTACTGTTGCTGGCGTTTGTCGAGAGATGGGCTCATTAATGAAAGACTTAATGGCTTCAGCTTTAACTTATGATAAAGATGCTAATAAGTTAATTGTTGGTAGTGAGTCGTCTAGTCAAAAAGAGATTCCTGGAGCTCCCCAAAACGAAAATGACGAAGTTAAGGGTGAACCTAAAATCGGAATTGACTTGTCATATTGCCAACCATTTGTTGATTATAATGCCCTAGCTTCTAAAGTTGATTTTGTGGGGATGCGATTTACTGATTTTTATAATTTAAAAGATAAATATAATTATCCTTCAGCAGAATACTGGGCAGCAGTTGATTTAGATGAAGTTAACTGGGATAAGATATATGAACGGAGTGGTGAGGGGATAGATAAGACCCTAAGCACTCATATTGCGGGATTTGGCGATAAAGTAAAAATGATTTATTCGTTTACTAATGCCTCTTCCGTAAACGAAGCAAAAGCAGAAGCTTTATTTATTGTTCATGCTTTAAAAAAACTAAATATTACAACAGTACCATTTATTTATTATGATATTGAACTAGCTCGTTATTTTACAAATGGTAATAAAGATGAAGCGGTTCAAATGTGTTTGGCTTTTTGTAAAACCATTGAGGAAGCCGGTTACTTTGCAGGGATATATATTAGCGAGGCAAACTTAGAGACTTTAGCTAGTGCTAAAGAAGGATATAAGTTAAGAGATTATAATATCTGGTTAGCAAAGTGGAAATACTATCATGATTTTGATATTAAAACTGTTGATCGTTCAATCCCTTCTTATGAAGATGGTTTTTGTTATGGCATTAATCAAGTATCTGAAAAGTGGCAAGATCCAGCGATCAGAGGGGCAAATCAAGAACTACATGATGTTGATGTCAATATTATGGATAATTATTTATTTGAGTACGCTACACAGCGGCAACAAGAGATGAGTCAAAAACAAGTTACAAGATAATAAAAAAGCAACTAATTTGTTGCTTTTTTAAAAGGTAAAAGTTAGCCATTCATATTTAAATATCATTAGTAAGCCGATTAATAACATAATGATGCCCCCAATTAAATGAGAGTACTTTGTATATTTATTGGAAATTGCTTTAATTTTTAAGGTTCGCATTGCAATAAAGAAAATTAATAAATCATCAAGAAGAAAAAACAAGATGTAGATAAATATGTATAAGCCATATTTCCATGTTGCTAAATCATTAATATTTAAGATTTCAATGAATACTACCGGTAAACCAAGGGAGCAAGTTACTTCAATTATATTTACCGAAACGGCTAGCAATATTACTCCTAGGAGGGCCACAATAAATTTCTTTTCTAAAGCAATATCTTTAATCTTTTTAATTATTTTCTTTCTTTCAGAAGTATCTACCACTTCGCAACCAACATCTTTTGTTTTAAAATAGCGATAAATATTGATAACCCCAAACGCTACAGCAAAAAGGCCAATAATGATTTTAATAATTGATACTTTATCGACAATATTTGATAAGCCTAACCAAGTTAACATAAATAATGCATATACAATAGCTGAGGTAGCAAGAAAGGAAAAACCTAAAATCCACATTTTTTTCTTGTCTTTCATATTAAAAAGCATCGAAATTAAGAAAAGTAGAATCCACATTGCACAAGGGTTAAAACCATCCACTAAACCAATAATAAGCGCTATTAATGCTAAAGAAATGCCTTGGGGATCAATTTTACCAATAAGTGGTAAACGATAAGTCTTGTGGTAGCCACCTTTAATAATCTCAACATTAGTTTTTGCAGTTTTGCCAAAGGCTTCACCCAAAACATCTTTGTAGTTGTTTTTTTGATAATAACTGATAATTTCATTAATGTTTTCTTTAGTTGAATATT
>DAOOOU010000112.1:0-2119 GCA_035387905.1 Bacilli bacterium
CACTAGCAATATCTGGAATATATAAAGTTACCGTATCTTTAGCAGCTACTTTCTCACCGGCTTTAACAGATTGGTCAATAACGGTTGCTTCTTCCGCTTTTTGCTCTTCAGTTAATTCTTTTTTCTCAATAATAACGTAGATGCCATAAGCTTCTAATTTCCCTTTAACCGTAAGATAATTTTGGCCAGTAAAGTCTTCCATCGTATAAGCGGCTTCGCCAGTCGAAACATATAAGGTGATAAGTGAACCTTTAGCTTTTTTTAAGCCAGCGACCGGATTAGTTTTAACCACTTTACCCGCTGGAATATCCGGATCACTTATTTCTTTTTGTTCATCAGCTACTTTAAAACCTTGATCTTGTAAAATCTCGACAGCTTGAGCAACGGTTTTCCCTTGAACATCTTTAATTTTTATTTCTTTACGGTTGGAAATTTGCGGTAGCAGTAATACGATACAAGCAACGACCACAATTAACCCAGCAAAAATACTTGCTAAAGTTAAAACAATCTTATTTTGTTTTTTAGTATAATCTGATTCTGATAATTGTTTAGCAATTGGTTCTGTGGCAGCTTCAAGGGTATCTTCTTCAGCTGTAATTTCTTTGCTTTTTAAGGGTTTAGCAATTTTTAAATCTTCATTTTCGGCTTCCGAATATTTGAAGACAATTGGTTTTTCTTTAGCTCGGGAACTCTCTAAACAGGTTTTTAAATCTTCATACATTTCCCGAGCATCATTATAACGATTCTTCGGGTTTTTGGCTGTTGCTTTTAAGATAATGTTCTCAATACTTTGCGGTAAGTTAGGAATCTCGGCTTTAATACTGGGCATTGGTTCTTTAAGATGTTTTAAAGCAATTTCCACAGCATTATCACCCCGATAAGGTAACTTACCAGTTAATAATTCATACATTAAAATCCCCATCGAATATATATCACTCTTTAGGGTACTACCTTTACCACTCGCTTGTTCCGGCGGTAAATAATGGACTGAACCCATTACTGAATTTGTTTGGGTTAATTGGGTGGCATTAATTGCCATGGCAATCCCAAAATCAGTTATTTTAATTAAGCCATTTTCTAAGATCATGATATTTTGGGGTTTAATATCACGGTGGATGATATAAGAATCATGGGCCACACTTAAACCGTCTGTTACTTGTAACATAATGTCAATTACTTCAGGGATTGTTAAAGCCCCCCGTTTTTTAATTAAATTTTTTAAATGTTTGCCTTCAATATATTCCATGACAATATAATATTGTCCCGCATCTTCACCAACATCATAGACTTCAACAATATTAGGATGAGAAAGACTACTAGCCGATAAGGCTTCTCTTTGAAAACGACGAACAAATTTCTCATCATTTGATAAATCACCACGTAAAACCTTAATGGCAACATTACGGTCTAAGATGGTATCATAAGCTAAATAAACATTAGCCATACCACCTTCCCCAATGGATTTAATTATTTGATAACGGCCATTAATCTTTTGCCCTTTCATTATCATATTAAGTCCTCACCTTCTCGCACTAAATAAGCAATCGAAATATTGTCGGTTCCTCCCCGGGCATTGCATTTCCGAATTAATTTATCTACTTTTGCTTCAATTTCTAAAGTTTCATCATTAAGCACTTTTTCAATTTGGGGATTAGTTAACATATTAGTTAAACCATCACTACAAACTAATATGGCATCACTGCTCATATCCACATCAAAAATATCAAGTTCCGCTTTTTCCGCAGATCCTAAAGCTTTCATTAAAACATTCTTTTTCGGATGATACTTAGCCTCTTCTTCGGTTAATTCCCCCGAAGCAACTAATAAGTTTACTAAGGTATGATCTTTGGTTACTTTATGTAAATGACCATTCTTTAAAACATAACCCGAAGAATCACCAATGTTACCAAAGATTAAAAACTTTTTCGTTAATAACGCTAAAACAACAGTTGTACCCATGCCAATTGAATCTTTATTTTTATTAGCATAATCAATAATTTTTTTATTTATTTCATTGATATTATCGTTCATCCAGTTAATCGCGTCGAGCTTCGAACCGACAGAACTACTTTCGGAAAAACGCTTACCCATATGAGTCACAACCATTGAACTGGCAACT
>DAOOOU010000113.1:0-2045 GCA_035387905.1 Bacilli bacterium
TGATTGGTTTAACAACTGCTAATCCTTATCATAAAATCAATCCCGCAATTAGAAGTCGATGCCATATTTTTGAACTAAAAGAATTAATGCTTACGGATATTATTAAGGGTTTAAATAAAGCTTTAAAACAATTACCGAAAATCGAAATCACTAAAGATGCAATTGACTATATTGCCCATCTTGCCGGTGGTGATTTACGGCAAGCTTTAAACTTATTAGAAATCGCTTATTATGCTTTTCCTAATATAAAGATTGGTAAAGCTGATATCTTAAAAATTAATAACCAACCTACTCGTTATTATGATCAAAGTGAAAGTGACTACTATGACTTATTAAGCGCTTTGCAAAAGTCAATTCGGGGGAGTGATGTTGATGCTAGTTTGCACTATTTAGTACGGTTATTAATCTTTGGCGAAATCGATAGTGTTTTACGCCGTTTAGTGGTTATTGCCTATGAAGATATTGGTTTAGCTAATCCCGGAATAGGACCTAAAGTTATAGCCGTTTTACAAGCCTGTGAATTAGTTGGTTTGCCAGAAGCTCAAATTCCCTTATCCGTAATTGTCACGGAAATGGCTCTTTCCCCAAAAAGTAATAGTGCCTATATTGCTTATGAGAAAGCCTTAAGTGATATTAATCAAAATCAGGTTGGTCCAGTACCAGGGCATCTTAAAAATAATAGTAAGCAATACAAATATCCGCATCTCTTTCCTAACAATTATGTTAAGCAGCAGTATTTACCAGATATTATTAAAAATAAAAAGTATTATGTTCCGGGTCATAATAAGTATGAACAAAATTTAAATGATTTAGATCAACAAAAAAAGAATAGTTAAACTATTCTTTTATAATATCATTAAAGATATAGTAAGCACATAATATTCCTGCTGTATTCGGTACAAGCGCAATTGAGCCTGGTGTGCGATTAGTTATTTTTATGGGTAATTCACTACTTGCTACAGCCATAAAACTTTGCTTAAGATTATTTTTTCTTAATAATGGTCTTAGGGCTTTAGCTACCGGATCATTAGTTATCTGCCAGAAATCTTTAATACTTAGGGTACTAGGATCAAAACGATTACCAGAACCCATTGCGGTAATAAATTTAATATTTTGTTCCAAGCAAATTTTTATAATTGCTAATTTAGTAGTAATAGTGTCACAAGCATCAATTAGGTAATCATAATCTTCTCGAAGATAAGAATGAATATTTTCTTCGGTGAGAAAGACTGGCAACGGCTTAATATTTATTTGGGGATTTATTTTTAAGCAATGCTCCTTTGCTGCTAATACTTTAGGTTGCTTAAGATTAGTTTGGTTGTATAATATTTGGCGATTTAAATTACTTAAACTTACCTGATCATTATCAATTATGGTAATGTTATGAAAGCCTAGGCGGACTAACATTTCTAGTGCTGCACCACCAACGCCACCAACGCCAATAATGACAATCCGGATATGTTTAATTTTTGCCAACTGCTCTTCACTAATTAGACTTAATTCACGTTCGTACATATTTTACCACCTAAAAATCTAAGGTAGGTATGCAGTTGATAAAATCCCGCTCACACGAGGGGGGCATCACCTAAGATGATTTAGGATCCTAAACTTAATAGTTTAGTATTCAACACCTCATCTTAATTAGATTCCCAATAAAAATTACCAAATAGGTTTTACATTGTGCACCCTTATCCTTAGACAACTTAATTATACCATAAAAAAAGTAATACAACAAATATTACTTTTATTGATTATTGATATCTTGAAGTGGTGGTATGGCTTGCGGTTCATTAGTAACAGGATTAACTAAAGGTGGTACTGATTGGGTAAAAGTCATAGTTTGTCCTTGAATCTCAACCGGTTCACTAGTGTAGGTTTGGGTATTGTTTTTAATTTCTTCGGGACCGGCCATTAAAAAGTCATTAATACTTGTTCCCTTTTGGCTGGTTGTACTGTTACTACTAGCAATATCAGAATTATTAATAAATTTGTTCTTAACTAATGTTTGATCTTCAATTGGAGCCATTACCGGAACATTATTAATT
>DAOOOU010000114.1:0-2035 GCA_035387905.1 Bacilli bacterium
TTACTTTTAGGTCGAGAATTTTATTTGCTTGATCAAAAAGTTCTTGATTAGCTTTACTATCTACTAACTCATATTTATATAATTTCAGATAATCCTTATCTTCTAAATAAGTATTTAAGTAATCAATTAATTCATGACAATGAGGACAGTCTTTTTTATAAAAAAGGTGAAGTGTAATTTCTTTATTATCAGCTTTAATATTTAGGGGAAAGACAAATAATAACATGATTATTAGAATAAATATTTTTTTCATTTTATTCTTACCTCGTTTAATTTATTAATAATATCACTCTTCTTTTTTTCACCAATAAATCTAACTAATTCTTGGCCTTCATCAGTCAAAAAAATCAAAACTGGGAGGATGCGCCCAACGCTATACTTGGCAACTTCTTCATCATCAAGATCAAAATCAAGATCAGTAATTGTAATTGCTAATTCTTGAGCTAATTCTTCAAAAATAGGTTTCATAATTAAACATGAAGGACACCATAGAGAATTTATTTTTATGGCTTTCATAATACCACCTGTGAGTAATTATAAAGTAAAATCAAACAAAAGTAAAATATTTATCGGCTAACCATTAATTGTATTTTATACTAAAATAAATTATACTATTATTAGTAAGGAGCTTAATAATGAGTTTATTTGATCGCCATGATGGCAAAAGAGTTAAAGGATTAGACGGAGTTCATAGTTTAATGCCTCATTTAAAACCACATCGTTGTGATGCTGATGTATATATTAATCAAAGATTTGATGTTACTAACTTAGTTGAATATTATGCGGCAAATAAGGATAAGGAGATCACCTATTTTCATTTATTTGCAACCGCTATTGCTAAACTAGTATATAATCGACCACTATTAAATCGGTTTATTATTAATAAACATTATTATGACCGCAATAATGTTACTTTATCATTTGTGGCAAAGACCGAATTTAATGATGATGCTAAAGAAAGTCTAACCGTAATTAGTGTTGTTCCTAACGATAATTTAAATACTATTTCAACAAAGATTAAAAGTGATGTTAAGGCGATTAGATCAGACCAAAGCCATGATACGACAAATGATACAATCGATATTGTTGGCAAATTACCTAAGTTCTTAAAAGCAATTGTTTGGCAAACAATTAAATTTCTGGATAACCATGATTTGCTTCCGGAGTCACTAACTAAAAACTCAATCTATCATGCTACGGTTTTACTATCTAATTTAGGAAGTATTAAATGTGGTTCAATTTATCATAACTTAACTGATTTTGGGACTAACTCAATATTAGTCACTATTGGCGAAATTAAAGAAGAAATTACAATCAATGAAAAAGGTAAAAAAGAAAAACGTTTCTTTTGTGACTTTGGAATAAATATGGATGAAAGAATTGCTGATGGCTATTACTTTGTTAAATCATTAAAATATATTGAATATCTTTTTAATAATCCAGAACTATTAGAAGGAGCAGCAAATGATAAGATCGATATTAAAACGGTTAATTAGAAGAGTAGCGATTCGGTTTGGTTTTAAAAGTCAAAAAGGGTGGTCCGACTACTATAATAATGCTCCTGATAAAATAAGATATGATTCAGGTTCAATGGTTGATGCCTTATTACTTAGCGCAACTTTGTATCCCAATAATATTGCTTTAGAATATTATGATAAACGAATAACATATCTTGAACTGATTAGTCGAATTAAAGTGTGTGCTAAGGCTTTGAAAAAACAAGGAATTAAAGAAAATGACCGAGTAGCGATTTGCATGCCTAATACTCCAGAATCGATAGTTGCTTTTTATGCCATTAATATGGTTGGTGCTATAGCAAATATGATTCACCCTTTATCTAGTGAAAATGAAATTGAGTTTTATTTGAATAAAGCTCATAGTAAAATGATTATTGTTATTGATATTTGTTATCTAAAATTGATGAATATTGTGCGAAATACCGAAGTTGAGAAAATAGTAGTCGCTTCAGCAACTAAATCAATGAATTTTTTTATTAAAATAATTTATTGGATATTAAAAGGTCGCAAGATTAAAA
>DAOOOU010000115.1:0-2013 GCA_035387905.1 Bacilli bacterium
TATTAGTTTTATATTAACTATTGGTACGACAATCTTTATTTATAACTCAAAGCAATTTAAAGTACTTTGGATAGATAACTACTATTTATTAGTAAGTAATATGATGGCAATTAATATAATTTTAGTAATTGTTTTTACAATATTATTAATAATTATGAAAAAGATTACCAAGGTATCTTTGCTATTCCCTATTAGTTACTTAGGTTTTTGTTTAGTTATGGCTTTGATTGCAATATATTATAATGATATTGTTGGTGTGTCATGGATGCATTATTTATATTTTCTTTCCTTTATCTTTATTGATTATTTATTATTAAATATATATTCTTTAATATCATTACTAAAATCGTAAAATAATACTTTATTAATTAATCATCGGGCAATATGCAAGATGATTTTTTATGATATAATTTATTTAGAATAGAGGGTTTAATTATGAATGATTTAGAAGGCTTACATCTTAATTATCCAGAAGATAATCGCCTGGAAAAAGATAATGTTCATCAAACTGAATATATAATATCGAGATATTGGCTAAATAATTATTTACATAAAGACTCTAAGATATTAGAAATAGGAGCAGCTAAACTCATTATGGAATTACAATAATAAACTTTCATTGAAAGGGAACTATATAGAGTAAGAAATTGTGTTGCTCATCGCCAATATTATTTCAATAATATTGATTAGTCTAATTTTCTGCTCAATTTGAATGATACTAGTATTAATTTCTATGTCCCAACTAATTGTTAATACAAAATCAAGATAAAGGGCTTTTAAGATTAAATCTTGGGGATAGTGGAAGTACTCGGCAATATTATTGACGATATTTATTATATCATCTTTATTTAAATCATTTTCCAATATTTCGTGCTCAATAAATCTTATTGGTTCATAATATTCTTTGCCAATAAAACCATGAGGGTCAATAGCCTTCCACTCATTATTGTTTTTAATTATATTATTGGTATGAAGATCAGCATGAAGTAAAATATCTGGGAGATCTTGTTTCTCGATTTCATTAAGATAATCATGAGCTTGGGTTAAATATTTATCAATAAGAAGATATTTTTGGGGGTTATTTTTTTGATTAATTAGTGAGCGATTAAATATTTCACTGTAAGTTGGTAAATTACTTGGTAACTCAGAATTACGATGAAGGTTGGTCGCTACTTGATGTAATACTTTTATTCTATCAATTTGCGAATTAACGATATTTAGTGAATCACCAGGAATAATTCGCTCAAGTAACAAAACACCATCATCCTGGTTCCCATATAGACATTTACAAGCCCCATTCTTAAAATGGGAAAGGGCAGTTATTTCCCTTATTAATAATTCATTTTCTGGTAAACCGATTTTTAATATTACGGCCCCGTATTCTTTGGCATTAGCAAAGAGAACAATATTATAAGTTAAATTGTCTAATACTTTGATATCAGTTAAAGCAAAGTCATTAATATATTTAGTAATTAAGTCAGGTAATTTATCAAGCCATTCATGACCTTTATCACCAAACATTGTGATTATTGTATTTTTATAATAATTGGGTATTTCTATCATCTTAACCTCATAATTAAAACTAGAATTACTTCTAGTTTTTAGTCAATCTTTTAATTAACTCTTGAGTTTGCGGTTTATATTTAGTATTATTTTCAGCACCAGAAATATCAAAACCAAAAGCATTAGTTATTTCTTTAGTGTAATTACCATCAATTACATTGGGGCACACTAGCGAAGCATATAATAAAATATGATCAACAAAATCAGTTATATTTTCATCGTATATATTAATACTTTGCCAATCAGCTAATGTTTCTTTAATCGTATTAAGGATCGCAATTAAACGATCTTTTTCGGTCATTTTACTACATGATGAATCCGGATTTTCAATATTGTATTCATAGAAAGTATCAGGTAGCGCTCTAACATATTTAGCTCGAGCGTATACTTTATAAGCAAATAACCCATCTTCATAAAAGTTTTGACTTGATGTAAAGCGAATATTCTCTA
>DAOOOU010000116.1:0-1997 GCA_035387905.1 Bacilli bacterium
CGGACGCCATGGTCTCTAAAAGAGGGGGCTGATCCCCTTCTTTAGAAATCGCTTTTTATTAATATTTTTGCTTTGCAAAAATATTGCGATTTTAAAGAAGGGGGATTTTTAACTTTTGATTTATATTTTTGATCTTTGATTTTTGATATTTGATTTATTTTATTATTGTATACGGATACTGGCCAAAATTTAATTTGATAGTGTTAACGGTAGCAGTGTTGGCGGCATCTATTTTAACTTTAAATCTAAAAAAATGACAATTATATAATGATTGATTATCGGTTTCTCAACAACTCGAAGTGGAAATTAAGCTACTGGAAGTATTAGAATAATAATAATCACTTGAACAACGTTTCAGATTGGATGGATCTGGCCCTAAATAATTTCAGCTAACTTCTGGTATTTCAATACCATTTTCATCAATAATATCATCAACACAAGCTAATTGAAATTTAACTGGACCATCACTGCCCACTCAGCCCAAAGAAATTAAACCAACTTTTTTAGGAAAATTAAAGGTTGGGGATATAAAATAAGCTTCGGTAGCTTCATTGGTTTTTTCAAAATAACCATCAGCGGTACAAACATCACATGTTCAATCACCCATGCCAGGCGTGCCACTGCAAGTTGTGCAGCCGTTACTATAAAAGTAAGAAATATTTGAAGATGCACAAGTCTCAGCACCAATAATTTCGCGCCCACAAGTGGTATCGCCACAAGCGGAATTATATTTTACGTCGCTACCGGATGAATACCCTTCACCGCCAAAAACAAAACGACCGCAACTATCGCCAACATAACTACTAAATCCGGCTCCTCAAACATTGGTGCCAGCATCAAATTGATAAAATGAATCAACTAACGATACAACTTGTTCATTTTTTAATTGTTGATTGTTAACACCACTACCATATTTAGTGACATTGATGCTTTTTGCTAAAAATGGTTCAAAATTGTTACCGCTAACACTTCTTTCGCATTCAGTGCTATTGATGGGATTGCAATTTAAACATTCTGAACCAATTACTTCGTTACTACCAGCTTTGCAAACGGGTTTAAAATATTGATAATAAGTATAACTATTATCAAAACCGGAATTACTATTAATTTCTTCAATAGTTAAAGCTCGATTATAAATTTTTATTTCATCCATATAACCATCAAAATATTCATTGTTGCTCCCTGAATAACCAATATAAATATCGCCATAACTAACATCACTACTAATACCACCAATATGCTCTCAAGTATTTTTTAATACGCCATTAATATATAATTTTATATCAACGCCATCAAAAGTAACATCAATTTTATATCATTGATCAATTGCTAAATTCGCAGCGTAAGTTTCGGTGTAGCGAGTACCTTCAATTTTAAGAGCCACGCGAATGTCATCATCATATAAACCTAATGCATAATTGCCACTAACATCTTTTCCGATTAAACCTTGATAACCAGAATTAATTTTAGTTAATTTGATATTGGTGCTTAAAGTAATATTAAAAGGATCATGCAATTTAGTATATGAATTGATGCTATCAGTTAAAGTGCCTTTACTACTATAATCACGATGAAATAAAGCACAGGAACCACTAATGCAATTAGTGGAATTATTAATAGCCGAAGCTTTCTCAACTAAAATTGGTATATTATCGACAGTGCTAAAAGTTATAAATCGTGGATTTAAACCAACTTCACTTACACCACTATAAGTGGCTACATTTAAAGCATCATCAAGATGTCAATGGCCCAATAAACCAACATTTTTTTCATAACCATGATAATGATTTAATATTTCATTTTCATCTAAAGCCCGACCATAGATTTTGACTTCATCTAAATAACCATTGAAAGTCATTAAATTATCAGTTTTAAAATAACCAAATTTTAAATTATCAGTAGCTCCCATACTACCAGATAAATCATTAACTTCAATATCTAAAGAACCATTAACATAAAGTTTAATTGAAGATCCATCATAAGTGGCTGCAATGTGA
>DAOOOU010000117.1:0-1989 GCA_035387905.1 Bacilli bacterium
TACTATTGAGAAGGTATCTCTTGTTATAGTTGGTGATGTTAAAGTACACGTTTTACTCTTGAACGATATACACGAGTCAGTTAATGTATCGGTTACTAACCCTCCGATTGTTGTTGCTCCATTACGCTTAAACGTTGCGACAACATTGTATAAAGTATAGGCATTAGATGTTACAGTCTTAACATTGCCGGCATTATCAGTGCAACTAGCTGTCACTGTCTGGTTTGCCGCTACAGTATTAATATCTATTGCTGCTGTTACAGCGCCACCTATTACTGTATTGCTGCTTGTTGTGCCACCGATACTCTTGGTTAAGACAATATTATTAACACCGGAACTTTTACCTGCCGGTAAAGCATCAGTACAAGTGGCCGTTATGGTTACATAATTATTATGACCACTGGTTTTTGTTTCATCGTAAGTAAAAGTAATACTTGGTTTAGTAATATCAATCTTAGTCTCAATCGTTGTTGTTGATCCTGTATATCGGCCAACAGCATCTTTGGTATGTAAATACCAATCAATTGTTCCTTCGTTGGCAGTGCTATTATCAATCACTTGTTTAACATCTTGAACTTTATCAGTAATTACCGGAATATTAGTCATGGTTGCTGGTTTAGTGTTATCTTTGGTAAATATAAATTCTTTTAAGCCACTTTCATCATCAATAACATTACCTGTTAAGGTTACGTCTTCTTTGGTCCAGACACTTGGTGAAGCACTTAAACTATTTATTATTGGCGGGTTTTTATCAATTTTATCAACGGTGACAGTATCTGCTGGATCACTTGACTCGTTTCCGGCGTTATCTCGAGTATAAACATCATATCTACCTTCAATTAAGTCAACTTCATATTTATTATCAACTTCATGATCTCGCCAATCTAAAGGACCGGCATTTCCAGAAAGGCGAACCGCAACTTTAAATAAACCAGAACCATTTTGGTCTGATCCAGTGATGATAACTTTTTTCTTGCATTTATCAAGATTAGAACTATCACAACCTACTCCACCATCTTCCCAATTGGGATTAACGGAAGCGACAGCTAAAGCTGGGTTTTTATCAATGTTGACTTTAAATGTCTTTCTTAATATGTGGCCATTTTCATTAATAAATTCCACAGTATAAATTTGCTGATAAAAGGAGCTACCGGTAAGATATAGACAGTTTTTACAATCTATTTTATAACTCCTGCCATTTGAAGATAATAATTGCATGTTGGTACGGGCATCAATAACATTGTAGGCTTCTTCGCCAGTTTCCAAGCCACTTGCTACTTTCAGCATTCCAATTGCGTTTGAGTAATATTCACCACTTGAATAAGCTACTGTTTGACCTATCCATCTAACTTTAATTTTATCTTTATTTGCAGTTACGGCATTATTTGCAGCCACAATTTTTTGATATTTGTCATAACCCGGTGCTCCTGGGGTAACGGGAGCGGGATAATCGTACAAGTATCCGAAATATTTGAATTCATTATAATAATTTAGTTTTGTTTGATAATTTTCATAGCCATCTTCACCAGGGTTAACTAGCGTTGGTAGAACTAAACGAGCTACAACAGTAATATCCCTATTAAACCATTTTTTACTTAATGGTACGCTATATTTAGTGGGATCTAACTCATCTAGATCAAAAGTATCACCACTAAAGGCCGTTACTTGAAGAATTTCCGAAGCTATTTCTGCTTGAACAAAATCACAATCTTCTTTTTCAGTAAGTTCTGCGTTGGGGACTTCCTCAGTAGCATCAATTATGATGGTATAACAGCGCATATTTTCGTTGTTAGTATCATTAATAATATTGTACTTACCAGCTTCATCTTTTTTGCCAGTAATATAACCTTCTTCAATTAATTTATTAACTGATATCGTATTAATACCCATTAAATTTTCATCAGTAGCGTATTTCTCGGCAGCTAAAAGAATCGTATGCTTTTTTGAATCATAAGTTTCATTAAACAAAAAAAATTATGGGTAATAATT
>DAOOOU010000118.1:0-1954 GCA_035387905.1 Bacilli bacterium
AGTGCATGGGGAAGAGGAAGCTTTAAAAATTAAAGCAACTAGTGAAGCCATCTTTGCCAATAAAGGTAATACGACTGAAACCGAGACTAAAGATATTGATCCTGAATTAGTTAAAAAGGGCATTAATATTATCGAATTATTGGTTATGAGTGAATTATTTACTTCTAAATCAGAAGCGAGACGAATGATTGAACAAAATGCCGTTAGTATTAATGAGCAGAAGATTACTGATGTTAATACTATTATTACAGAAAAAGATTTTATTAATAACGAAATGATTATCCAAAAAGGCAAAAAGACTTTTATTAAAATTAGGATATAATTAACTACCCAATAATATTGGGTAGTAACTGGAGGGATAGCGAAGTGGTCAAACGCGGCAGACTGTAAATCTGTTCTTTCGGGTTCCATGGTTCAAATCCATGTCCCTCCACCAATATTGGAATAAACAGCTGATTAACAGCTGTTTTATTTATGTTAATTGAGAATAGATATTTATTTTAGGGGTTATTTATGGTAGGATAACAGGGAGGTGATAATCATGCAAGAAATTCTGGTTGATGAAGATGGTTATCAACAGTTTTTTTCTGAATTAGCTCGCTTAAAGAAGTTCTTTGTTAGTAATGCAGCAGAAGCTAGTAGTTTTTATCAAAGTGCCATTGGTGATGGTTGGCATGATAATTTTGCTTTTGAAGAAGCTAAAAGAGAAGAGCGCTGTGTTGCTGATCAAATCGATTTAATGCTAAAAGAAAAGAATCAGCTGTACATTATTAAACCAACTAAAATAACGCCCAATAAAATAAATATTGGTGATAGTTTAGAATTAAAGATTAGTTATAGTGCTGATGATAGTGAAATTGAAAAAATCAAATTAACTGGTAAATATATTCCTGATGTAAACGCTGAAATCAAAGAAATAACCCTTAATAGTCCGCTCGGCCAAGCCTTATATTTAAAGCCGATAAATAAACCTTTATCATATAAAATTGGTGATAAAAAAATTATTGTTAAAGTTTTAAATAAAATTAATTAAAAGTGATATAATTACTGTGTAAATGCTTTTATTAATCTAACAAAAAAATTAATAGTTTTGGGGGTAAATAATGGAAAATAAATCAAGAACCGATATTATTTCTGACTTACAAACAAAGAAGAAACGAGTAACTTATTCGTTACCAACAATGGAAGCTTGTTCAGACCGTGGTAAACTTCGTCAATACCAAGAGGATGGGGTTTTATTGCTACCTCATGAAGGGAATGTTGATTTTAAGTTAATTGCGGTTGCTGATGGTATGGGTGGCTTAATTAATGGTGGTCAAGCTAGTAATTTGGCGCTATTAGAATTAATCTTATGGTTTGAAAAACTAAATCCTAATTATTATCAAAAAGAAAGTCAATTATATCTTGAATTAGAAGCTAAGATTAAAGACATTGATGCGGCAATAAGCAAAAAGTGTGGTGAAGGGGGAACTACTTTAGCTTTAGCAATAACTTGCCAAAATAATACCTTATTTGTAAATATTGGTGATTCCCGCATTTACGTTCATAAAAACCATTCATTAGATCAAATTAGTAAAGATCATTCTTTATGTTACGAACTATACGAACATGGGATTATTGAAGAAATAGATGACATGCGCTTTCATCGTCGGAATAATATTATTAATTCCCGTTTAGGGGGATTAACCCAAATGTTGAAAATTGAAAAGGTTATTTTACAAAATACTGATTATGAACAAGCTTTACTCTTTACTGATGGTGTAACTGATTGTTTATCAGATAGACAATTAGAAAAAATTACTAATGAACAAGATAGTAAATTAGCACGTACCATTGTTGATCAAGCCCTAATTACAGATTCAACAAACGATTATCTTGATATTAGTGAATACTATCCCGTAGTTCAAGGTGGTAAAGATAATGCCACAGCAGCGGTCTTAAAAAAAGTCTTAAA
>DAOOOU010000119.1:0-1883 GCA_035387905.1 Bacilli bacterium
CATCAACTGTTTCCCCGGATACTTCAAATGTAAATATGTTGTCTATATATGGTAAACCAAATTTGTAAAATAAAGTTACCCGGTAATATGACATCTGCGGAAACCGCTCATTATAACCTGAAGTGCGAGTTATACAGTAATCATATTTTTTACTACCGTTAGCTAATTCAGTTGTTGTTCCGTTAACCCCAATGGTTCCGGTTTCGCATTTACCAGTTGCATTATAACCTGAAGCATCTAAATAGTTGGCTATTACTTCTTTAGCTTTATTAGTTATTCCCTGATCACGTTCCAAAATATTAATAACTTCATTTTTCATCTTAAAGGTTTTAGAATATTTAATTGATAAAGCTAAATAAGCCGCAAAAATTAAGATAAAAATTATTACAAACTGAAATACTCGTGCGGTCCCAATTGCATTACGCATAATTCCAACCTCCTTTAAATATCAGGTAAATAGATAATCTTTGAATCACCACTAACATCAAAATTAAAAATTGATGATATTATGGGAATATCTAGTTGAAAAAAGACCGTTACTTTGAAGTAGTATGCCGGAGGAAATTCCTGAGTTGCTTCATGAGCTCTTACTTTTTCAACACAATACATTGCATCATCAGTTGTACTATTAGTTGCTGAACTATAGCCACTGACAGTTGCTTTAGCTTCACATTCACCAGTTGTTCGATAACCAACTCTGACAATATACTCTTTTATTTCTTCTTGAGCACTACTATTCATTCCTTTATTGCGCTCAATAATATTTACTATTTCATTTTTAACTTTAAAAGCTCGGGAATAATTAATTGATAAAGCTAAGTATCCCGAAAACAAGATAACTAAAGCGATAGCTATCATATATATCCATGTTGAACCAATGGCTTCTCTCATTTAATCACCCGCTTTATCCTTTAAATGGACACTTAAGGTCCGATTGCACTAAATTATAGGTGTTTGGTTCTTCCCAAACATAATACTTGCAGGTTACCCACCCGTCACCATCAGTATCAGGCGGGCATACTGCATCACCACATTTCATATTAGTGGTCATATTTGTCCTTATCATCGGCCATAAAATTGTAAAGAAAAAAGCCGATAGGATCGCTATCGATATTACAGCAAATAATGTGCTATTTAGTTCCCCAGTCGCTTCTTTCATATTTCTTCCTTAATATTAATTACTATCTATTTTATGGATTACATTGACATTCGTCAGTGTCATCTAAAGGATAATCTCCTCTTGTCCATGGTGTAAAACCATTCTCTCCACATTCAGACTCACAAGTATTATTAGAAATACTTATTGAAATTGACGGCCATACAAAGATGTAAAAAAATGCGGCAATAGCAGCGATAGCCACAACTGTGATAACAGTCATGTTTAATTCTCCGGTTGCTTCTTTCATTTATTAATCTCCTCCTTTATTATATTAATTATATCTTTATTAATTAAGTTAAGCAAGATGTTTTACTTAATTTTACAAGTTCATCATCATTAGTACAGCAACGATAAGCAAGACCATAACCCCAATACCAGTTGAAACTAACATACTCATGGTTTTATTTTCCATTTTATCAAGGCGTTCTTTATATCGTGTATCCCGGGCTTTTTGCTGTAAATTAGAAATTGTCTTCGAAAAAGTTATTAATTGTTCTTGTTTTCGTTCTTGACGACCTAAGCTTAAACGGTATAATAAACGCATCATGCGCATTGAGTCTCTAACGGGATAATCCCGAGCAAAGTTCATGTACGGTTCAATCGTTGAATCACCAGCATTAATCGCTGTTATTAACTCCGTTAAGCCTTTTTGAAATATTTCGGGAGCATCATTAACTGATTTACCAATCGCTACCGGCACCGTATAGTGCTGAATTAGAATCTT
>DAOOOU010000120.1:0-1838 GCA_035387905.1 Bacilli bacterium
AATTGCCAATGTGAAGGCGATTGCCAATGTGAAGCCGCTTAAAAAAAGCCTGATTAAGGCTTTTTATTTATAATCTATTTAATTCGTTAAGTTCTTTGCGCGTTAAAGGTCGGTAATCTCCGGAATTAAGTCCCTTGACACTTAAAAACGCAAATTCTTCTCGTTTTAATTTTATTACGAGGTAATTAACTGCTTCAAATATCTTTTTAACAATATGATTACGCCCTTCGACAATGGTAATTTCGACTAAAGTTACATTGTTTTTTTCGTCTTTGCTCTTTATCTTAAGTTTTAAGGGTGTGCATTTAAAACCTTCAATAGTTATACCCTCTTTAATTTTAAAGAAACTTGTCATATCTAATATGCCCTCAATTTTAGCAATATATTTTTTAGGAATGTTGTTTTTGGGATGAGTCAATTTATTTGCCAGTTCCCCATCATTAGTAAGTAATAATAACCCGGTTGTATCATAATCGAGTCTTCCTACCGGAAAAATACGGGCCTTAGTATTAATTAAATCTGTTACTATTTTACGCTGATGTTCATCAGCTAAACTACAAATATAGCCCCTTGGTTTATTTAGTAAATAGTATTCTTTTCTTTCTTGAGTTAAAGTAACACCTTCCACAACAATAATATCACTGGCTGTCACTTTTGTACCTAGTGTAGTTACCAACTCTGAATTAACATATACTTTTCCAGCTTTAATTAATTCCTCAGCTTTTCTTCTGGAAGTATATCCTGAACTAGCAATAACTTTTTGTAATCGTTCCATATTTTTCACCTAACTGAGTAGCCTTTCCCATTTATTCTGTTTCTTCATCAATTGCCGATATTTTAGGTAACTGCGCAATTTCTTCCTTTTGATCTATTAAATGATCATCGACACTATTAATTGAATCAAAGCGCTTAGTGATTTTTTCGGTAGTAACATTAATCTCTTTAACATCTTTACTAACACTATCTATATTTCTTGCCAGTTTTTCCCAACGTTCACGATAACGATCAAATTCAGCACTTAATTTATTTAATTCGTAATGAATCACCGCTGCATATTTATCCCGTTCCATATTCTTAACTACCATTTGTACAATTGATAATGTACTCATTAACGTTGTTGGTCCTGTAATCCACACCTTACGTTCATATGCATAAGTTAATAATTCCGGATGATAAGCATTAATTTCGGCAAAAATGGCTTCTGCTGGTAAAAATAAGATAGCTTCTAAGGCGGTTTCTCCGGTAATTATATATTTAGTACTAATTGCATCTATATGTTTTTTAACATCACTATTAAATAACTTAACGGCTTGTTCCCGCTCGGCACTTGGTAAGGTGCGATCAGTCATTTTGCGATAATTTTCTAAAGGAAACTTACTATCAATGCATATCTTCCCCAGTGGTTCTGGAGCAAAGACAATGGCATCAGCAATAAAGCCATTACTTAACTTATATTGGGTATTATAAATGGTTTGTTTTTCCCCAAAGATATTAGTTAAGATATAATTAAGATTTACTTCCCCAAAAATACCGCGGGTTTTTTTATCGGTTAAAACACTTTGTAAAGAGACGATTTCACTTGATAACCCATCAATTTTTTTCTGCGCTTCATCAATCTTTGATAATCTTTCTAAGATACCAGTAAAAGCTTTATTAGTCTTCTCAAAATTTTGATCAAGACGCATATTAACCCGGTCATTAATATCCATTAATTTCTTCTCAATCTTATCATTTAATTTCTCAAAATCATTGCCTAAATTTTTGGTAAAATCAATCTTAAAGTTAGCTATTTCTTTAGTAATATTAGTTTCAAAGCGCCCCATCCGTTCCGTAATATT
>DAOOOU010000121.1:0-1819 GCA_035387905.1 Bacilli bacterium
AGAATAATCAGTCTTAATACCTAAGGGAACAAACACTCACATCACCACCCTAATAAGATAATTATACCATGCTTCCTTAAAAATGCCATATAACTTTATCTTTTAATTATCATAATAAGCAATTGACTTAATCAACGATAAATGATAAAATCGAACATAGTTAATGACAAAAGGAGGCAGACAAATGGCCATTATAAAAGATAAAGTTAAACCATTATTTGGTAATAAAAGAAGTCATGCATTAAATGCTACTAAGCATGCCCAAAAACCTAATATGCAAAAGTTAACTGTTGCTGGAGTTAAAGTTAAAACTAGTGCCCGAAATGCTAAAAAAGCTAAAAAAGTAAATTAAAAAGAAACCGTTTGGTTTCTTTTTTAATTAATATTTATTAGATAAGGATTTGCTTTTGTGCCACAAGTATTACCCGGAGTGGCACAACTATATAACGTATCATTAGGTACGGCGATAACTGGTCTTACTTGAGCAGCAGTGGTAATATTACTAGCCACGATTTGACCATTACTATTAACCATCATGACTTTACGCACATGACTGCCTCCACTTACCTCATCTGAGTCGGGTGACATAGTCCAAAAGTTACCACCACTAGCTAAATAATATTGTTGATTTGGGGTTTCGTTACCACCAGCGAGCATTACTTCATCCATGGTAATCAAACCAATATTGATTCGGTAATTTCCACCGTAAGATATATCATTAGGTACCGTATTTAATAATGATGGTTGATAATTTATTAACCTTGTTTGCGGAGCATAGGTAGTTGTATCACCAGCTACTGCAGCAATTTTCGTATCATTAATAAAAGTACTTGTTATCACCATCGGGGCGGCACTCATTGCTGTGTACCAATCATCAATTACTGTTTTAATCGTACTGGCTGTTTCATTACAAACATAACCAATATGGCAATTATCAGTACTAATATTATAAGCACTACTACTGATATATGGAGTTTCATCAGCTAAGGTTCCCGCATAGATTAATCTAATTGAACCATCACCATTGATTCTGATAATGCGCCATAAATAATCAGCAAAAAAGACATAATTATTAGTTACTGCACCCCGATAATAATAAGAACGGCCAAAATTGTCACCAGTCATATAAATGCCCTCATCAGTAGTTGCTGCTAATTCATAACTAGGGGTCCCTTTATCAATAATTGCGTTTTTACCGCCGTTTTGGCTTAAGATTTGACAATTTAAAGTTTGGCTATCTTCCTGACAAACATCATCCCAAGGAGCTCCCGTTTGAGCATTAATACCAATTTTTAAACTAATATTTTTACCAATAATATCTAACGGGGCATTTTCATCAATCCATACCCGAACACTATGTTCTTGACTTGCGCTGGCATTAATTTTTAAACCACTACTAATAAGATAGACATAGTCATTCTCTTGACCCGTACTATCAGTACCCTCCATAATCGTTGCTGCGGCTAAAGTAAACGGCGCTTCCCCATCAAAACTAATTCTAATATATTGATGAGCTAATAAATTATTATTGTTTTCGACAACCTCTAAATTATTCCTTAAAGTTACACTATAACTAGCGTTTAGAGTCCCATTATTAATAATGGTGAAATCATAAATATTATCTTCTTTAGTTAAAGCTTCAGTATCACTTAGGGGCACCATATCAGTGGTAATGATGCCACTATTATCCTCAAATTCGACACTTAAATCACCAGCAACTAAGATTTGGTTGTTTTTACTACTATTAAGTTGGACAAATAAAGCATAAGAAAAACCAATGATTAATAACAAAAATACTGCTATTGAGAGCAATATTACA
>DAOOOU010000122.1:0-1747 GCA_035387905.1 Bacilli bacterium
CCGTTTTTATGAGGCTAGTAAGTATCTTTGATAACTGTAGAAAGGGGATAATAATGAAAGCACTAATAATAAATGGTTCACCCCATAAAAACGGAGATATAAAAGCAATGATTGATAAAGTAAAACAAAAACTGCCTAACGATACGAAATACGAGGAACTAGATCTCTATATTGATAGCATTAAACCTTGTATTGATTGCCGTTATTGTTGGCAAAATATAGGGTGTGCAATTAAAGATAAAATGTCCATTATTTATGAAGATGATTATGATTTATTAATTGTGGCTTCACCAATATATATGTACAATGTTACGCCCCCTTTATTCTCCTTAATTACAAGGTTGAATTATATTTGGAGTAACAAACATTTCTTAAATTACAAAAATAAATTTAGAAGTAAGCAAGGGATTATTATTCTTGCTGGTGGTGGCAGTGGGGCACCAAGGCATGCCTTAGAAATGATTAATTTAATGTTTAGCCTATTAAATGTTAATTTTAATAGCTGTAACTACCTATATTCATTAAACACAAATACAATACCTGCAAAAGATGATCAAAAATTAGATGAACTAATAAATGAAATAGTAGTTGAAATTTAATATTAATTAAGAGGGGAATATAAATGCAAATGGTAATAAAAAGCCCATATACTAGTTTAACCGAAGAAACTGAAAGCTGTCTTACTTTTAATTGGCAAAAAATGAGAAATATGATTATTAAAAAGCAACCAGGGCCGGATTGTCAAATGGTTAGAGTATTATTGAACGAGGCCGAGTATGATAAGATGGATGATAGTATTATTGCTTATTTAAACAGTATCTTTTTGAATAACCCTCATCTTGGGTTTCATATTAATGTTGAGGATTCTAAATGCTTTCCTTTAGCTAAAAAAATTATGGCTAAAATCAACTGTAATAATAAATCGATTAGATTATTTCCTGATTCAATGTTAGGTGATCGTACAAACCTTGATTTATCAGACTTAAACTGTTTAACGATAATTCCGATGCAGTATGCAATGTGGCATCGGAATCTTGAAGCAGCAAAGCAAAATTTCCTGCTCTTTGCGCGGAAAGACAATGGTGATTTTGATGGCCGGTTTCCTTTTTCTAATGATGAATTAAGTGGTCAAGGCGGGACCGATAAGTTTGATAGTAAGTATTATGATTTAAGAAGAATGTTAGAAATTAAAAAAGCAATATTTAAAAAATTATTTACCGAGTTTAGATTAAATTGTACCCATAATGACTTGCAAAAGGTATTGCTTGTTAGTGCCTATTTAAGGAGAAAAATAAAATATTCTATTTATGATAATAAAATTATTGAAGTTATTGATAATTCAATGGATCATCAAGCTGATTTTACTTTAGATAGGGGCCAAGGGGTATGCGAGGGCATAGCCGAAACCCTGATGTTATTTCTAAACAACCCCTATATTAATGTTGATTGTCGGACCCTAGTCGGTATTGCCGGTGATGAAAACGAAAAGGGGGGCCACGCCTGGAATGTATTAAAAATTAAAGAAAGCCGCAACTATTATTTATTTGATCAAACTTGGCGGGACGGTGAAAACGATTTTGATTATACCTTTTTTGATTTTGATCCTAATCGAGCTACGAGCCCAGGAACTAATGGCCAATATCGAATTGGTGAAAAACTACCAGCAGGCTTTTTAGAAGAGCAATACCAAGAAGCTTTGCTTCGAGAAAATAAAGGCCAGCAAATTTTAGCAATAAAAGATATTAAT
>DAOOOU010000123.1:0-1745 GCA_035387905.1 Bacilli bacterium
CAAAGTGTTGGTTTAATTTCGCCTCAAGAAGTAGCGCAAAAGGCTGAATATACGGCTTTTAGTGTAATTCACACGGATTCGTCTACGGCTGCTGCAAACTATAATATTTCCTTAACCCAGATTACCCTATCGGAAAACCTGCTTAGTCCCTATTTTAAATGGTCATTATTATTAAATAACCAGGAAATAGCTCAAGGTTCTTTTGCGGATTATGATCAAAGTGGTAGATTACAACTTAATTCCCAAAAATTAAAACTACCAGTTGGCCAGAAAGACAATTGGGTGTTAAGAGTTTGGTTAGAAAATGATCCGTTAATTGATCAAAATGAGCTCTTAAACGGCTCCTTTAAAGCGAAAGTAACGATTGATGTTGTTGCTCAAGATTAAAATAAATTTTAATCTTTTTAAATAATAATTATATGGTATAATAACCACCAAAGAGGAGGATTCGTATGGGAAAAATGGGAGCTTTATTAATTGCTTTCTCTGCTGGTTTAGCATTTTTTTTAGGGGCTTTAATTGTAGCTTTTTTTAAGGATAAGAAAAAAATATCGGATTTTGCAATTGCGATGTCATTTGCAGTAATCTTAGGGGTTATTATCTTAGAATTAATTCCGGAAATTAAAACTTTATTAGCACCAATTAAACCACTATTTAGATATCTCTTAATAATTATCTTAACTTTAGGGGGTATTCTCTTTGTTAAAATACTAGATATTTTAATTCCCCATCACCATTATCATAATAAGGGTGAAGAAAAACATTTATCTCATATTGGTTTAGTAACTGCTGTTGCTTTATTGGGTCATAATTTTATTGAAGGTTTATCAATCTATTCTGCTTATATTCTTAATCCTAATTTAGGGATTCTCCTTTCTTTAGGAGTTATAATTCACAATATTCCTTTGGGTATGCAAATTACGGCTAACATGAATAAAGAGGGGATAAAGGCTTACTTATTACTCTTAGCTTTAACTTGTGCAACTATTTTAGGGCCGCTTACAATCTTTGTTTTAAACATTAACCTTGCTCCTTTTTGGTTTGGTATATTTATGAGTTTTTCTTTAGGAATGTTATTATACATTGTGCTTTTTGAATTACTAACTGAGTTTGTTAAAAATATTAAACAAAAACGTTCTTTAATTGGTTTTGGTTGTGGGTTACTAGTTGTTTTTTTAGGAATGTTTATCGGTTAAAAAGAAAGAAGATGAAAGTAATGACAGGAATTGCCTTTGAGGGCGGTGGCATAAAAGGAAGTTACGAAATCGGTGCTTACTTAGCCATTAAAGACTGCCACATCAAAATAAAAGGAATTTGTGGGACTTCAATTGGCGCCTTTAACGGGGCAGCAATTATTAGTGGTAATGCTAAACCCTTACTTGATTTCTGGCTAACCGTTGAACCCGGTAAAGTAATGGGCTTAGAACCTAGTTTTATTAACGGGATAGTAAATAGTAAAAAGGGACCTAGTTATATAAAAGGCTTAGTCAAAAGCGCGAAAACGATTATTAAAAATCGGGGTCTTGATCTTTCCTTAATTAAAAATCAATTAGATAAATTAATTGATGAAGATATGATTCGCAATAGTAAACTTGATTTTGGTTTAGTAACGGTTAAACGCAAAGGCTTAAAGCCAATCTTAATCTTTAAAGAAGATATTCCTCAAGGGAAAATTAAGGAGTATGTTCTAGCTAGTTGTTACTTACCAGTATTTAAAAAAGAAAAACTGATTGATGATAGTACCT
>DAOOOU010000124.1:0-1697 GCA_035387905.1 Bacilli bacterium
TATTTAATAATGCTTGATTTCGGTACTCTTCTAAATACTCCTCTTTCCAATTAGCGTAGTATTTAGCAACTATCGAACTTAATATATCATCAGTTTGTTGCTCAAAGACATAATATCTTTTGATATCACTAAAATGATGAAGAATTTCATAATTATCAGTAAGAATTGCGCTTAGATTAGATTCCAGAGGAACTAAAATATATTGGATATCCACATTGGTATTAAAAGCACTATATAATAAAGAATAATCATCATAAGTAACAATGTTTGCTTGTGGTAGGTAATCCCTAACTAAATTAGCATCAGAACTTAAAACACCCACATTAATTATACTAGTTGCTAGATTAGTTAAATATTGATAATTTTTACCAAGCAAAACATAGTGTTCTTCATAAAACACTAAATCGCTAGCTTTAATTTGATTTTTAACTTTAAAGCCAATATCAGTTGGGTTTTCTCCTGTATTATATGTAACCGGATTAATTGAAAGACTATATTTTTCGGAAAAATCATCTAGAAAATTAAATAAAACACCTTCGCCGTTTTTACCGATAACATCAACATTATTAATAACAGCAACATTATGAAAATTACTGGTATTAGTTGTAATCCAATTTTTTTCAGCAGTTGTTAGTCGATTATCATCGGCAACAATTTTATAGGTAATAACACTAATAATAATTAATATTAAGCCAGCTATACTACCAAAGATAAGTTTTTTCTTATTGCGTTTCATCTTTGCCCTCTTGCGTTGAAGAATCATCAACAATCCGATTGTTATTCCACACTAAATTAGTGCCTTTAATATTTTTAGCACCAAAGATAATAAAACCAGGACTATCTTTTGTTGCTTCTTGATTTAATGAAAAATGAAAATCATAACTTGTTTGTTCTTTTTTATTAAAATAGTCTAAGGTTGTTAACGCAAATGATTGGGCTTCAATAAGAGTGATTTGAGGTTTAAAATTCAAGGTAATATATACTATCTTGCCTGTAATCTTTAACCCGGCAGTGGCCACTTGTTCATTTGTTTTAAGTTTTGCAATTATTTCTTTTTGGCGAGTAGCGGAAATATTTACCTTGGCAATAGTCTCCAAGCGATCACCATATTTAGTTTGGCCATTACCAAAATAAAAATATTTTAAAGTAAATACCAAAATGATAATAACACTAACACAAATTACGGCAAGTAATAAACCGGCAACTCGATTATTATGAAAATACTGTTTCATTTTATCAACCTTTCAAGTAAATTAATTATACTACAATATATATACCTTGGCAATTTTATTAGTTAGTTTTGATGCTCTTTAATAGCCTTTTTAATTTGCTCTTCGTTCCATATTTGAATACCAAGTTCTTGGGCTTTATTTAATTTGTTGCCGGGATTTACCCCGACAATTAAGATGCTAGTCTTAGTACTAACGGCATCACTTACAGCAGCGCCATGATCTACTAAATATTCTGTTAATTCTTCTCTAGTTATAAATGACAAAGTTCCCGAAATAACAATCTTTTGATTAGCTAAATATTGATCACTTATTATTGTCCGCGCTTGATACTTATCGTTGATTCCCTGAGCAACAAGCTTGGATAATATATTTATATTCTCTTGATCAACAAAGTAGGTAATAATGTTTTGTGCTAGAATTGGACCAATATCAGGAATTGCGATTAATTCTTCGAGATTAGCTTTT
>DAOOOU010000125.1:0-1661 GCA_035387905.1 Bacilli bacterium
ACTTTAAGATATTATGATAATTTGGATTTATTAAAGCCGCAATTAATTGGCAAGTTTAATAATTATCGTTATTATGCTAAGGAACAGTTAATTACTATTGAACAGATAAAAGTGCTTAAGCAAATGGGTTTAAAATTATTAACGATTAAAAAAATTCTTAATAATTATGACGAGCAGTATTTAATAAATCATTGTAATCTTCTTAAAACTGAAGTTAAAGCTCAAGAAAAAACAATTGATCAGTTAGAACTAATTATCAAGCGTGCCCAAAACGACGGTAATAAATGCCAAAAAGAACTAATTAACCTCATAAATAACGAAGAAAGGAGTATAGATAATATGAAAGAAAAATATCAAGTTACAAAAGCTAAATTAATCACTTGCTATGAGTTATATCAAAATAATGATTTACCTGAGTGTTTTGAGTTACTGGAAGAATTAAAGAACGATATCTTTGTTGCTAATGACCAATTTGAGCCTTTTTGGAATCAGTCAGCAGGTGATTTATTTACTGGTATCGCCTTTGAAATCATTAAAAAAGAAAAACCTGCTGATGTATCGTTTTTGAATATCTATAAATTTAAGGTTCAAGGGCAAGATGTCATTGATAATTTAGCACCATATGTTGATCAACTCGATAAAGATAGTTATTCTTACTTATGTTTATCAGGTATAAGAGCTGCACCAATGGATACCAGAATGGGGATAATTGCTTTTTTTAAACAAAAGTTAAAAACCTATGCAATGTATGATGTTAATAAATAATATGTTTTATGCATTAAAAAAGCACTTATTAGTGCTTTTTATTTGATAACTTATGGTTGCATTACACCAAACAGTACTAACCAAGCAAGGATTGTTTTAGCAACTAAACTTAAAATAATATAAGCTCGCTCACCATATAAGTAATCCTGCCATTTACCAACCTTTTTATATTGCAATATCATATTTATCGCAAAGCAATTGAAGAATACTAAGTATGAAGCAAATATGGCGTAAACAAACCAGGGAGCTGTTACACTATTACCAAAAGCGTGCATAACAATAATTATCCAAGGAAGAAAACCAGCAATTGAGCCAAAGATAAAAGCCTGCCAGTCAACTTTATTACTTAAATCATTTTCCTTTTCCATTAATAAACCAAATAGGTTCATCATCGCATTTAAACCGAAAATAAGGATTAGGGTACTAATATCATAAACACCAAATAAAACGGCAATTAAGACAATCATTATTGAAGAACTTAAGGCATATTCATACCAGCGAAAACGATTGATATTGTTTTTAAGACCAGCTAAATATTTATTTTGATATTTTTTTGATGAAACCACAAAATGGAAAATTGCTGATAATAACAAAAATGATGCTACTAAAATACCAAACGGCAAGGTAAAGACATCCTTCTGAATATTTACTAGTTTACCTAAAGTGTGATCATATGTTAAAAAATGAGAAACGATTGTTGGTTTATATTCAGCTATCTTCGTAAATGTTAGGGCCGCAAATAACATGAATATTCCTTGAACTAGGTGAGCAATCCCCATATTGCGATTAAAAACAAGCAATCTTTTTAATTTTTCTTCTTTTTTCATGACTTCCTTCTTTCTATATATTAATATTAGCATAATTATTTTTAGGAAACAATAACATCTTTTTTAAGC
>DAOOOU010000126.1:0-1644 GCA_035387905.1 Bacilli bacterium
TATCCAAACTAGTTTGGCGATAATATTGATAATATTCGTCTTGATTAATAATAATATTCTTTATAAATTTTAGTTTATTACTATCTTCAATTTCAGTAAAAGTTTTTTTAGATAATAATTCAATTATAGCAAAGCCGTCTTTCGTTAAGTTCTGGGCAATATTTTTTAAACAATTTAATTGCTGCCCTTCGGTTGTTAAATAATTAAATGAAGTTAGGGGAATAATTATTGCCTCATACTTATGCTTTGCCTTATAGTTTACCATATCACCTAATACTGGTTTAATGTTTTTAAGCAATTGGGGGTCTTTATTTATTTTAGTTTTTAAACCATTTAACATTTGGGTTGATAGATCAACAGCTTCAAGCTCATGTCCGGCTTGAGCCAGAGGAATTGTTATCCGCCCCGTACCACAACCAAATTCTAAAACTTTAATCTGATCTTTTAATAGCTCAAGATACATGGCAATATCTTCGGTAACGTCATTATATAATAAATCATACAAATCTGGTTTATCAGTAATTTTCATTAGCCCCCTCCTTAATCAAAAGTAATGTATATCATTTGTTCTTTGTTTAATGCCGTATTGATAATACATCTCCCACCAATAGGAATTGTAGCATTAGGGGTTGTGTGACCAAAATTAGCGTTAACGATTACCGGAATTTGCTTAAGGACTTTTTTATTTAATATTTTCTGCCATTTTTTAAGATTCATTTTAGTTGCTGTTTGTGCTCGGCCAATGACTAAACCTTTAACTTTAGCAAAGCCTTTCTGACTCATTAGTGAAACTAAATTACGATCAAATTCATAAGCAAATTCTGAACCAACTAATTCATCATCTTCAATAAATAAGATTTTATTTTCTAAATCAGGAAGATAATCAGTACCTTGAAGTAAATTGAAACTGCACAAGTTGCCCCCGACTATTATCCCCTCAGCATAGCCTTCATTAATCACATAGCAGCCTTTATTCTTAATAAAGATTCTTGCTTCTTGATTATCATACCAGCGGTCGCTACTATAATATTCCGGATCTTTTAGATAATACGCTTCTTTATTCATTGCCTTTTGAAAGTAAAAAAGCGTATCAGTTAAGCCTTTTTTCATTGCAAAGCTTTGAAAATTAGGCCCTAAATAAGTTATCATTCCTGTCTTCGCATAAATTGCATTTAATAATACCGTAATATCTGAATAACCACATATTGGTTTAGGATTTTTTTTGATCATATTATAATTAAGCCCATCAAGGATTTGATTTACATTATAGCCTCCGATTGCGGCTAAGATTATATCGACATTTTTATCATTAAAAGCTGCTTCTAAATCTTTTTTTCTTGAGAAAACTGATGAAGAATAAAAAGCATCACAAACATTACATGATTTTGCAAAATCAAGTTGATAACCCATTGCAGTTAAATTATTTTTTGCTAGCTCAATATTTTCTGAACAAACTATTTTCATACTTCGCGATAAGGCAACTACCCTAATTTTTTTCATGCAATAAACTTCCTTTCGACACGACTGGTAATTGAAGTTAGTAACTCATAAGTACAAAGCCCACCTACCCAAGAAGAAACTTGTTTTATGGTTAGCTGATCATTGTCCAAAAGATATACTTCGGTACCAAGTTTTCCGTCTTTA
>DAOOOU010000127.1:0-1641 GCA_035387905.1 Bacilli bacterium
CCTTACCAAGTGATTTAGGAATGTCGAAATTAAATTTTGTTTTAGGAGCAATCAATGCTAATGCTAGTGATGTTTATTTAGATGATAATTATGCTAACGATTTAAAAGATTTTCTTTACAGCGATTCAAATAGTATGGTCGGGGTTCATTTACCGGGGGCAGCGGGTGATTTAAGACAAGACCTAATCTTTAATCAGGGGTTAGAAAATACAGGTGATCTTTTAAGAGGGATGGCGGTTGATTTAGATTATGTCGATATCAATAAAACGGTTACCTTAGTTAACAACTTTGCTGATTTTGTGATGTATCTTAAAACCGCAGTTAAATTACGTTATAAAATGGGTCAAGAAATGAATAATCCTAATCAAAACGGGGCCTATATTGTTAAGATTCCGAAAGCTAATTTAGGGTTAGATGACCGTTATTTACCCCAACCAATCTATTATTTAAATAATCAGCAAATGCCGACCTTATTACCAGAATATGTTGTTGGTTATTTAGAATTTAATGGTAATCGGATTGGTCATTTCAATATTAATCCAAATTATGGTCAGAAAACTAATATTTTAGCAACCATTTATGAAGGTAAAGTTAACCTAAAAAAGCAATCTAACTTGACACATTAAACCTATTTATTACCGCTTAAGCCCCATTTTATAGTATAATCAAAACAGGTGATCAAGGTGAAAGTTATAATCTCAGCTGGCGGAACGGGTGGTCACATCTATCCCGCATTAAGTATCATTGATAAATTTAGAGAAAAAGATAAGGATTTAGAAGTCCTTTATCTTGGCACTCATAACCGTATGGAAAAAGAATTAATTCCAAGTTTAGGAATTCAATATGAAGCTTTAGAAATTTATGGCATAGTTAAGAATCCCTTACAAAATATTCGCAATTTAAACTATGTCCAAAAAGCAATAAAAAAATGTTTAAAGATCATGACTGAATTTAAACCAGACATTGTTATTGGGGTGGGGGGTTATGTTACTTATCCGGTAATTACAGCAGCCCACAAGTTAGGAATTAAAACTTTTTTACATGAACAAAATTCTATTCCTGGTAAAACTAATCGTTTATTAGGCAGAAAAGTTGATAAAGTGGGCATTTCTTTTCCCGAATCAAAGAAATATTTTCCTCGTGATAAAGTAATCTTAACCGGCAATCCTTGTGGTGAAAGGGCTCTTCGAGCTGAACTGTTTAATAAAAAAGAATTAGGTTTAAGTCTGAATAAAAAACTGGTGGTCGTGGTTGCCGGTAGTATGGGTAGTGCCACCATTAATGAAAAAATGCAAAACTTTTTATTAAATTCCGAGAATGCTAATTATGAAATCGTCTATATTACGGGTAAAGAGTTATATGACGATTTTGTCGAAAATTTAATTCTTCCTAAAAACGTGGTGATTATTCCTTACTTTGATAATTTACCAAGTTTATTAAAAGTCTGTGATTTGTTAATTACGCGTGCAGGAGCAACGACGATTAGTGAAGTTATTGCTCTAAATTTACCAGCGATTTTTATTCCCAGTCCGTATGTTGCTAATAATCATCAATATTATAATGCGCTGGAATTAAAAAATAAAAATGCTGGGGAGCTTATTGAAGAGAAAAGTTTATCTTGTGAAAAATTAAAAATGAAAA
>DAOOOU010000128.1:0-1638 GCA_035387905.1 Bacilli bacterium
TAATAAAGAGATCAAAGTTAAAGGCTTGAACGTTGAAACCCTAACCGTTAATAAAGAGGATTTAAAATCATTGTCAGTATCAAGTACTAGTGATGATTTAGTAGTAAGTTACTACTATAATAGTGATATTAGTGAAATTGCGGATAAAGCAATTAAAAATGATGTTAAAATCAGTCTTCAAGAAGCTACTGAGAAATATAGTGATGCGACCTTAAAAATTACTTTCCCTCATGCAACAGAAAGTGGTTTAATTAAGATTGCTCTACCTAATGCCCTTCGCTTTAATCAAGAATTATTTACAAGTAAAAATGTCTATTTAAGAGAAAATCAACTTGATGCCCTTACTTTATACTACTATGATCCGGATAGTGAAGTAACAAGCGTTAATGTTCCGCTAATCGTTACTAATAGTGGAAACTATATCTTAGAACCAGTTGTGGTCTATATGGACGATGTTTATCATATTTCCGAGTCGTTAGAATTTACAGTTAAATAGATGGTACTAACCATCTATTTTTATGTTATAATTTGAATGGTGAAGATAATGAAAAAAATAGTTGATGGTAATAAAGCTTGTGCCTTAAGCGCTTATTTATTTAGCGAAATATGTGCTATTTATCCCATAACCCCGAGTACGCCAATGGCTTCCGAAATCGATGTTATGAGTCATAAAGGTTATAAAAATCTTTTTAATGAACCCGTTAAAGTTGTGCAAATGCAAAGTGAGGCTGGGGCGGCTGGAGCCATGCACGGGGCTTTAGTAACCGGATCTTTAGCGACTACTTTTACGGCGAGCCAAGGTTTATTATTAATGATTCCTAATATGTATAAGATGGCTGGGGAAATGCTTCCCGGAGTAATTCATGTGGCAGCAAGAAGCCTAGCAACTCATGCTTTATCAATATTTGGTGATCACCAAGATATTTATGCAACCAGGGCGGCGGGTTTTTGTATGCTCGCTTCAGCTAGTGTTGCAGAAGCTCATCATTTAGCGGCCGTTGCCCATTTAGCAGCTATAAAAGCGAGTTTACCTTTTCTCCATTTCTTTGATGGTTTTCGGACAAGTCATGAATTAGCCAAAATTGATATTATTGATGAAGCGGCTCTCTTAAGCTTAATTGATTTTGAACAAATAAAAAAATTCAAAGATCAAAGTCTTAATGTCGGTTGTGGTTTTCAGCAGGGTTTAGCCCAAAACGAAGATGTATATTTCCAAATTACGGAAGCCCGTAATCAAGATTATAATCAGGTACCAGCAATTGTGGCTGATTATATGCAAGCTATTAATAAATTAACTAATCAAGATTATCAACCTTTTAATTACTATGGCGATCCTAACGCGCAAGCGGTTATTATTGCCATGGGGAGTGTTACTGATACGATAAAATTAGTGGTTGATGATTTAAATGCCAAAGGTCAAGCCCTCGGCCTTGTTGTAGTTCGCCTTTATCGTCCCTTTAGTAGGGAATATCTCTTAAAAGTATTACCCCAAACAGTACAAAAAATAGCGGTTTTAGATCGCACCAAAGAAGCTGGTAGTGCTGGCGAACCTTTATATTTAGATGTCTTAGGAGCCTTAAAAGATAATAACTTAACAATCGTTGGTGGTCGTTATGGTTTATCTAGTAAAAATACTAC
>DAOOOU010000129.1:0-1631 GCA_035387905.1 Bacilli bacterium
GCGCCCTGATTTAAAAGCATTATTCATAATGATTATGGCTTTTAATAAATCATCAGCCACTTTTTGGCGTTTCCGATTAAATTCAATTTTTAGAAAGATGTCCGGAATGAAAAAGCCGATTAAAAAAGTTAAAAATAAACCCATACCATTAACATTAACGTATTGAAACATAATCGTTAATACATTAAATAGAACAAGCATTAAACCAATCATAATCTTCATTGCAACATAGTCAATGCCTTCTTTAAATTCCCGATCTTCATATAATATATGTTTATCAAATTTTTGACCATAACGCTGAATAAATACTGATTTTTTTAATAATTTACTGAAATTTCTAATTAAGCGCCAAATTAACTGATTAACTTTTTCAAAAAAAGGAATCTCATCATATTTTAATGATTTTAAAGCAAAATTAGCAATCCGTTTTTCTTTTTGCATTGCTTTAGTCGTTCTTAACAAATAAAAAATCAAGAAAAAGAGAATCAGAATAGCTAATATCTGAACAACTAATACTTCCCAGATGATCTTATTAGCCATAAGAATCAACCCTTTCTATTTTTGCTTATCGTTTTTTATATTGCCAAATATATCATCAACCGAGATAATACCACGGGCTTTAATTTTTTTATAAACTTGTGGTAAATAATCGGTGTATAAGATGTATTCGCCATCAACTTCCCCGTTTTCCGTCATCCCTTTTTGTTTGAAAGCAAATATTTCTTTTAATTGTAAATTACCATCTTTTATTCCGGTTAATTCACAAATACTAGTAATTTTACGTTTACCATCATTCATGCGGTCGATATTAACAACTAAATCAATAGCATTATCGATATATTCTCTAACTGCTTTAATGGGAATATCAATCCCACTCATTAAAACCATGGTTTCTAAACGATTTAAGGCATCTATTGGACCATTAGCATGGAGGGTGGTTAAAGATCCATCATGGCCAGTATTCATTGCTTGAAGCATATCAAAAGCTTCTTTACCTCTTACTTCACCGACAATAATCCGATCAGGACGCATACGTAAAGAATTAATAACTAAATCCCTAATTGTTATCGCCCCTTCACTTTCGTAATTGACAGTTCTTGTCTCTAGGGAAATAACATGTTCTTGTTCAAGTTTTAATTCTGCTGCATCTTCAATTGTAATAATCCGTTCGTGATCATTAATAAAGGCACTTAAGATATTAAGTAAAGTTGTTTTACCAGAACCAGTACCACCACAAACAATAATATTGGCTTTACCCTGAACCGCCGCTTCTAAAAATCTGGCCATATAGGGAGTTAAGGAACCAATTCTAATTAAATCATCGATGGTCGTCATTGTTTCTTTAAACTTACGAATGGTAATGACTGGTCCTTTAGTTGATAAAGGAGGAATTACGGCATTAATACGCGAACCATCAAGTAACCTTGAGTCAACCATCGGATTAGTGGCATCAACAGTTCTCCCAACTGGTTGAATTAACCTTTGAATTGTTCGAATAATATGTTCATCATTAATAAAGGAAACAGATTCATCTTTAATTAATTGACCATCAATTTCGATATAGATTTCTGATGGCCCATTAACCATAATTTCGGAAATGTTTTTATCACCTAATAACTCAGTGATTGGAC
>DAOOOU010000130.1:0-1624 GCA_035387905.1 Bacilli bacterium
CGCAGATAAATCTTGGCTATAAAGCACCCCGTTGGTAACCTCACGCATTTTACCATCACTATGATAAATGATAACTAGCGGTTTATCTTGGTGTTCTACGTCAATGGCCTCAGCTTTAATTAATTCTTCAGTTAAAGTATCAGCTTCATGAAAAGATGTGTAACGATCAATCACCTCAAGACTAGGTACTTGACCACGTTCATTTTCTTTTTGACAATAGCGCATCGGGGTTAACTCCCAACGAACTGGATAGTAGTCACCATCATTATTTCTAATTGCTAATAAATAATTATTCATTATCTCTCTCCTTCTCTTAGAAATTAGATTATATTATCATTATTTAGCTTTTTTGTCAATATTGCCTTACCTAATTTTTATATCGGTTTAGCATTGCCAAAAGCGAAATTCTTTGATAAAATCATATTTGGATTTAAGAAAGGAGATTACTATGCCAAACCTTAAAAGTTCTAAGAAAGCAGTTAAAGTAATTGCCAAAAAAACAGCTAATAATCATGAATTAAAAGCCCGTGTTAGAAACGCTATTAAAAATTGTGAAAAAACAATTACTGCTAAAGATAGTGCTGCTGCTACGTCAGCAAGCCAAGATGTTAAAAAGATTATTGACCGTGCTTTAAGCAAAGGGTTAATTAAAAAGAATACGGCAAATCGTCAAAAATCACGTTTAACTAAAAAAGTAAAAGATCTAAGTAAATAATTGCTTAGTTTTTTTTTAAGTGGTAAAATTAGTTAAGGTGAAATAATGAAAAAAGTCTTAACTCTAATTATTACGTGTGGTTTACTTATTCTCTTAGCCCTTAATATTGACCCGATTGCTAATCAAGTTGTCAATTTTTTAGAGGTTAAAAAGAGTTTAGTAATTTTACCGGAAAACAAATATACTAAAAATCAAGATTATCTTTTTGTCCAAAAAACTAAAGACTTTGTCCCTTATGGTTATCAAGACTTACTGAATATCATTTATAGTACCTTAGATAATGGTTGGACTTCTTTTACTTTTTATTGCCCAACAGCATATGTTAATTGTATCAAAGATGTTAAAAAACTAGCCGGTGATAGTAATATCTTAGCTGATATTAATAATTATGTTCATCCTTTTAATGGTTATAAGAATGTCATAATTACTTATGATGATTCGGGGGAAATAAATATTGAGATTGCTAAGGTGTATAATCCCGAGCAAATTAACGCTATTGAAAAAAGAGTGAAAGCAATCATCAAAGATTTAAATCTTGAAGGATTAGCTATTAAAGACCAAATTCTCTTAATTCATGACTATATGATTAACCATGCCCAATATGATTTTGCTCGAATTGATGAAGGCTCCGAGTTATACCACTCTGATATTGCTTATGGTCCCTTATTTGAGGGTTGGGCAATTTGTTCCGGATATACTGATTTAATGGCCATCTTTCTTAATGAATTAGGGGTTACTAATTTTAAAGTATCTAGTGAAAAACATACTTGGAATGCTGTTTTGTTAGATAATGTTTGGTATCATTTAGATGTTACTTGGGATGATCCAGCAAGTAGTAATGGCTTACCTAATCTCTTTCATAATTACTTTTTAATTATAGCAAAAGAAGATTAGTTTTTAGTAGTGGTA
>DAOOOU010000131.1:0-261 GCA_035387905.1 Bacilli bacterium
GAATAATTCCTAAATCAGTGGCATACTAAAAAAAAGCATGTTCACAAACAAAAGCGGCTCTTTTCTTACTCATATCGCCTTCATTAAAAGCAGTATGCAAATATAAGTATTCACTGATAATTAATTGAATTACCGCATCGCCTAAAAATTCCAAACGTTCATAATTAGGATCATGATGTTCATGAGCATAGGAACTATGGGTTAAACCCGCTAAAAGTAATTCTTCATTATTAATTTTAATTTGATAATCATCAAGGAACT
>DAOOOU010000131.1:271-1602 GCA_035387905.1 Bacilli bacterium
ACCTTCATGTATTATAACAAATTATTAACTAAAAAGGAAAACATATTTTACAAAGGACTAAAAGTATAGTAGAATATTACTGGTGATAAAATGAAAAAAGTAATTATTAAACTAATAAAAATTTATCAAATTATGCCGTTTAAAAGCCACCAGATGTGTCGTTTTACACCCACTTGCTCGGAATACATGATTTTATGTCTCCAAAAATATAGTTTATTTAAAGGATTAAAACTAGGTTTTAAAAGATTGGCTAAGTGCCATCCCTTCGGCCCTTTTGGCTATGATCCTGTACCCAGTGAGGAGCGTTAAGATGAAAAGAATATTATTAATAGGAGTTTTATTTATTAGTGTTATTTTATGTAGCGGTTGTTTTAAACGTGATAATTATGAAGGCATTACCATTTATACTACATCCTATCCTATTACTTATTTAACAGATCAATTATACGGTTATAATGCCAAGGTTGAAAGTATTTATCCTCAAGGGGCAAATTACAATACCTATAAACTAAGCAACAAACAAGTAGCTGAATATAGTAAGGCCCCAATCTTAGTTTATAATGGCCTTAGCCAAGAAAAAGATATTGCGAAGAACTTTGTTAATCAGGAAAAAGATCTTAAAATCATTGATGTTTCTTACGGTTTAGTTTTAGATTATGGTCTTGAAGAATTATGGCTTTCGCCTAATAATTATTTGATGTTGGCGACTACCTTAAAAAATAACCTTCAAGAATTAATTACGAACAAATATATTGATGAAGAAATAGACGCTAACTTTAAAGTGTTAGAAGAAAAAATTTCAGTTCTCGATGCCGAATTAAGATTAGTTGGTAAAGCAGCACAAGCTAGTAATAGCAATAAAATATATGTGGCTTATGATGCTTTGCAATTTTTAAATGATTATGGCTTTGAAGTCATTTCAATTCAAAATGAGGCCAATATTACAACTGAAATTGAAAATGAATTTAAAGCCGGAACTGCTAAATATATATTAGTTACTAAAGACCAAATCGTTAATCCCCAAATTAATGAATTAGTTACGAAAGCTAAAGCTCAGCTAATAATAGTTGATTCCATGCTTATCCTTACTGATGAACAAGCTAATCAAAAAAGTGATTACTTCACGATTATGAATATCTTTTTAGAAAACATCAAAAAAGTTACCCTTAAAATTGAATCATAAGGAAAGATTGACTAAATCGTTAAAATAATGTAAAATCAGGTTATTACTTGGTTTTGGAGCAGTACTCAAGAGGCTGAAGAGGCGCCCCTGCTAAGGGTGTAGATCGGGTAACTGGTGCGAGAGTTCAAATCTCTCCTGCTCCGCCATA
>DAOOOU010000132.1:0-1601 GCA_035387905.1 Bacilli bacterium
GTTCTTGATGAATCCGGATTTCATTGTGCGGCAATGGATGAAGAATTTATAAATATTTTAAAAAAAGCCAATGAGCAATAACAGAAAGGAAAAATATGAAAAAATTAATTATAACCTTATTTTGTATTTTATTAATAACTGGTTGTGGTCAAAAAAGCAATGACTTAACTGACTCTGAAGTTAACGATGAACCTAAAAATACACAAAACAGCTATTCCAATCAACAAACTGCCTTATCTAAAAAGTATCTTGATAAGGGCTATATTATTAATATCTTGAGAAGTGCAACCCCACTAGGTGAAGATGAAGAAAATTATGGTAAGTCATATATTACTATGACTTTTAACGTTATTACAGAAACCTTATCAACAAGCGATTATAACAATCAAGATGACTTTATTAAAAAGAAAACAATCAGTAATATTAGAATAATAAAAACTCCCCAAATGGGTACTGTTGAAGCAATTTATCCGGATTATAATTCATATAGTGAGAATGTGGAGTTAAAAGGTAGTCAGACTTCTTTTACCAAGAACTATGATACTCCGCTATATAGTCCTGATCAAACTTCATTAGCAGTAACTATTAATCGTATAGCTTTATTTGATGCCGCTAATTATGGTTGGGATGCCCAACCAAGTACTAGTCAAATATATAGTGATTTAGGAATTACTAGAGATGCTGTTGCTTTAACTTTAGGTTTTCGAATTGAGTTAACTACCGTTGGGGGCGATACTTTATATAAAGATTATGAAATCGAAATGCCAGCAGCTAGCTTTGATATTGGTGGTAGTGAATTTCAAACGAATATGATGTTATCTGATCAAAACCAAATGACAACCTTTTTTGAAAAAGAATAGATATAAAAAAACTGTTATTAAACAGTTTTTTATTTTAAACGTAAGTGTTGCTCACCAAAATAAGCAATTCTTTTGGCTTTAAGTTCTTCATTTAATTGTTCTATCTCTTCACTGCGATATTGATAAGCCTTAACTGCAGAGATAATAATGTGCTTTGTCAGAAGATTTTTAAAACGAACCATTAATTCCTGGTAGTGTTTTTGATCACTTTCTTGACCACTAACTTGATATATTTCCTGAGCTTGACTTAATTCTTTTTCTAAAGCAATTAAGTCATCAATATTATATTTATAATTTTCTTCCATAATGTGACCTCTTTTCTAATAATAATGGAAAATCAAACAATAGGCAAGGAAAATTTTTGCTAAGTATATATCTAATTTAATTGTTTAATTAATTTCGGTGTGTTAAAATAGCAACTAATTTAGAAATAAGGTTAGTGATGAATAATGTTGATTAACTTAGCTGATATTAAGATTGATTCTCTAAAAGTTACCCCCCAAATTACTGATTTGCTAGAGAAATATGCAATTACTAATTATGCTGAACTAAAATTAGCCATTCAAGGTGGTAACCTTGAATTACGCAATAATTTATTTATTTGTACGGCCCTAAATGATGCTTTAAGTTTATTAAGTAGCCAAAAAGATCATGAAACTCCTTTAACTAAAACTAATAATGCCCGCGAAGCAGTAGCTTTAGTTAATAATATTGATTATACAGTTAAAGCAGCAGATTTAC
>DAOOOU010000133.1:0-1576 GCA_035387905.1 Bacilli bacterium
AAATGGGTAATTTTGCCTCTTATATAGTTGGTTATGCCCGAGCTGATGATCAAGGTAAAATGGCTGGCGAAATGGGGATTGAAGCTTATTATGAAGATCAATTAAAAGGAACAAACGGTTACATAGAATATCAACAAGATAACTATGGCTACCAGATCCCTAATACCCGATCTTATGAAGTCCCAGCTGTTAAAGGCAAGGATATCTACTTAACAATTGATAGTGATATCCAAATGCTCCTGGAAAATGCGATGAATACGATTAGTAGTGCCGCGTCGATGAGTTGGGGGACAATCTCCATTATTGATGGTAAAACGGGAGCAATTTTAGGTAGTACTAGTAATCCCAGTTTTAATCCTAATGATTTAAATATTGCTAGTTATTTAAATCCGTTAGTGGCTTATCAATATGAACCTGGTTCAACAATGAAAATCTTTTCCTTTTTAGCAGCAATGGAAAATGGTCTTTATAATGGTTCTGATACTTATCAATCCGGAACCATTGCGGTTGCTGATGCCATAATCCAAGACTTTAATAATGGTAAAGGGTGGGGCACAATTACTTTTGATGAGGGTTTTGCCCGTTCTTCAAATGTTGCCGCCACCACCCTTAGTTTAAAACTAGGGGGCGATAAATTAAGTGCTTTTTATAAAAAAGCTGGTTTTGGCAGTAAAACGGGAATTACTTTACCAGGTGAAGTATCCGGAGCTGTAAGTTTTAAATATAAAACCGAGATTGCCACGGCTTCTTTTGGTCAAGGTTTAGCAACTACCCCCATTCAAACACTCCAAGCAGCAACCATCTTAACTAATGATGGGATTATGGTAAAACCTTATATTGTGCAAAAGATAGTTGATAGTGATACCAATAAAACAATCTATACTAGTACGAGAACGGAATTAGGCCGCGTTGCTAGTAGTGCCAATATTAAAAAAATGCAAAGTTTAATGAAAGATGTTGTTGAACAAAACTATACTGATGCCCACTATTACTTACCAAGTAATGTTGAATTAATGGGTAAAACCGGAACTTCTCAAATATCTGATCCTAACGGTGGTTATCTTACTGGTAAAAACGATTATATTAGAAGTTTTATTGGGGTTTTTCCTGCTGATGATCCGCAATATATTGTCTATTTATCCTTTAAACAATATACCGGTGCTTATTCCACAATTGCCAAGAGCATCAAGAGCGTTATTGAAGAAATCGCTAAGAATAAAAATTTAACAAACAACAATCAGGGTACTGATGTAAACTCAATTATCAACCTTAGTTCTTATTTTAGTCAAGATACGCAAAAGAGTGTTAAAATGTTAGAAAACATTAAGGTTAAGCCGATTGTTTTAGGTAGTGGTACAACGATTGTTAACCAATATCCTAAAGCCGGGACAACAATTGTTACCGGTACAAAAGTTTATCTTATTACCAATGAAAATGATTACCAAATGCCTAATATAATTGGTTGGAGTGCTAATGAAATAACTACATTTTGTAAATTAATTGATTTAGATTATAAAATAACGGGTTATGGTTCAGTTCTTGAGACCAGTATTCCCGAAGGGACCATAATTGATAA
>DAOOOU010000134.1:0-1551 GCA_035387905.1 Bacilli bacterium
AACGAATGAGCAGGCACAGTTAACAAAAGTTAATTCATTATAGTTTTGCCAACTGATAATTGCTTCCTCCTTAATTAAATATAGAGGTCTAATTAATTCCATGCCTTTAAAATTATCACTATGTAATTTTGGGAGCATGGTTTTAAATTCACCACCATAAAACTCACTCAATAAAATAGTTTCGATAACATCATCAAAATGATGACCTAAGGCAATTTTATTACAACCTAGCTTTTGGGCTTGGTCATATAAATGACCACGACGCATACGGGCACAAAGATAACAAGGGGCTTGAGGATTAAGTTTTTGGGCAACAGCAAAGACATCAGTTTTAAAAATAGTTAAAGAAATATTTAACTGCTTAGCGGTTTTTTGAATCTTAGCTAGATTGCTTTTAGTATAGCCAGGATCCATTAACAGATATGCTAAAGAAAATTCGTATTGGCCATGTCTTTTTAATTCCTGTAAGCATTTAGCTAATAAGAAAGAGTCTTTACCGCCACTTAAACAAACAGCAATCTTATCATTTGGGGCGATTAACTCATAATCTTTAACCGCTTTAACAAATTTAGTCCAAATTTCTTTACGATACTTTTTAATAATACTTTTTTCAATATCTCGATATTTTTCCATAATTACCTACCGCTATTTATTTTAACATAGATTTGTTTTCTTAGGCTGGTTTATTTGTTATAATCATTTTAGGAGTGATAAGATGAAAATAAATACCCCAGTGGGGATTAGTAACCACCATATTCATTTAACAGAAGCAACCTATATTAAACTCTTTGGCAATAACCAAATAATAGTTTTTAAAAATCTTAAACAACCCGGTTTATTTGCTGCAATACAAACGCTGAAGATTAAGACGAATAAAGGCGTTATTGAAAATGTCCGAGTAGTCGGTCCGTTTAGAACTTATGATCAAGTTGAAATATCTAGCTCAGATGCTTACCAACTGGGCCTTAAACCACCGGTTAGGAAAAGTGGGGATGTTACTGAGGCAGCTGAAGGCACAATTATCGGGCCAGCGGGAGAAGTAACTACTAATAACATAATTATTGCCCAAAGACATGTCCATATTTCGCAAACTATGGCAAGTGAAAAAGGGATAAGCAACGACCAAAAAGTAAAAGGAATAATTAATACTGCTAAACCAGGGATGATTGAACTTAGAACAGTTATCAGTCCTGAAGCTTATTATGAAATTCATCTTGATTTAGATGATGCTAACGCTTTTTTATTAACTGCTGAGGATGAAATTATAATCGATTATGAAATTTAGGATTGGAAATATTGAAATTGCTAATCAAGTAGTTTTAGCTCCTATGGCGGGGATTTCAAACTCAGCTTATCGCCAAATCATAAAAGCAATGGGTGCTGGTTTAATTTACGGTGAAATGGTAAGTGATAAAGCAATCGTATACGATAACGATAAAACCCTTAAAATGCTCCAAATGACTGAACAAGAAAGACCAATCGCCCAACAGATTTTTGGGAGTGATGTTGAATCTTTTGTTGCTGCAGCTAAAAAAATCGAAAAAACAATGC
>DAOOOU010000135.1:0-1550 GCA_035387905.1 Bacilli bacterium
ACTTTCCTAAAAGTAAAGACCAGGAAATTAAACAACTTAAAAGAGCTATTAATTGCTTAAGCCATTGTTTAAATCGGGAACCAACAGTTTATGAGATTCATCAAAAAACCAATCTTTCAGAAGCCCGAATTATGGAATTATTAGAAAATATTAATTTACAAGATACCGTGTCGTTAAATATTGAAATAAGTAGTGAAGATGAGACTGAATTAGGTGATTTAATTGCTAGTAATGAATGTCCTGATCCCCAAGAAGTAGCTGATCATAACAATCGCCAAGCGGTAATTCTAAAAGCAATAGCCAGTTTACCCCCACTGGAAAGAGATATTATTATGTATCGTTATGGTTTTATTGATAATGTTGCTCATACGCTTCAAGAAACCCAAGAAGCATATAATCTTGCTTTATCTGTTGAAGGTATTAGACAAACAGAGAAAAAAGCCGTTAAAAAATTAGCTTTATGTAAGGGTTTAAGAATATATGAATAGCCAATAAAAAACTACATTATTTGTAGTTTTTTATTAAAATCTAAATTAGTTGTTAACTATTTCTTTTTTGCTTTTTTTGTTTCTTTTTTAGGTTTTTTAACACTTTTCATAATAAAATACCCTTTCTATGATAATAATTATATATCATAAAAACAATAAATACAATAGCAATTAATATGTTTTATTGTTTCTTAGGCATGACTTTAGCCATCATTTTATTAATATATTTTATAGCTCCTTTAGCATTTAATTTATACATTAAATTCATCATTTTTGAGTCACTACCAACAAAAACTTGGAACTTATTTTTTAAAATAGCCTTAATTATAATAGCAGCCGCCTTATTTGCAGATAGCATTTTCATTTTACCATTAGTTGCTTCCGTACTCATCTGTGCTCCTGAATTAGCAGCAATATTTGTTGCTATGGCGCCAGGCATGACCACGGTAACATGAACATTGGTGTTTAATAACTCGGCATATAAACCCTCAGTAAATAGTTTTAAGGCTGCTTTTGATGCGCCATATATTGTTTGACCGGGAAAGGGAAAAAATCCGCCCATACTTGAGACATTTACAATATGGGCTTCACTTTTATTTAATAATTTTGGTAAATATGACTTTATTAAATATAGCGGTCCATAGAAATTAACATCCATGACTTTATTGATCGTATTCATTTCTAGTTTATCAACATTAACAAACGGTTGAATAATGCCCGCATTATTAATTATAATATCAACTTCGGGATAATCAATAGCTAATTTATTTATTGCTTCTCTATCAGTAATATTTAACGGAACAATTATTACTTGATCAGGTAATGCCGCCTTAGCTTTAGTTATCTTCAAGCCTTCTTCATTAATATCAAGAGCAATAACTTGCGCCCCTAAGCTTATTAGTTGCCAAGTTAATTCTTGGCCAATCCCTGCTCCTGCTCCCGTAACGATTATTTTTTTATTTTTAATTTCCATAATATATTCTCCTTAATTAAATAATTATTTATGTAACTTGTAGTTAGCTAAAGCCCATTTAGTTGCTTTTTCTTGATTTTTAACTAAGT
>DAOOOU010000136.1:0-1536 GCA_035387905.1 Bacilli bacterium
TATTTATCTAAGCATCTAAAGTATAAATCGTTAGTTATTAATTGTCAATATTTATTAATAATTATTTGTCAACTAAAAAAGAAGGTGCTGATCCATCTTCTTTTTTAAGTTTTTTTCGAAAAGCCCAGGCGTCATATTAGTCCAACTAATATAAGTTAATAGATATTATCAGTATCTAATTGGGTATCTTGTCTTTGGAGTTCTCTTTCTCCCCTTACATTTGTAGTCCTTAGATATTGATGAGATTCTATTTCTTTAATAGTTTCCCCTTTTTCAACGTCCTTTTAATCAAAATAACATTAAATTTAATCAAAACATTTAAACATAATTATTATTTTGTTATTTGGGATATTTATTATCTAAGTAATTTAATTATAGTATACTACTAATAAAAGTCAATTTAATTATGACACCTAATGTCAAGTATCATTTCATGATCATTGATATCAAAAGTCTCAAATTGGTCATTAACACTATTGGTTTTATTAATTTGGGTAGCTAGCGTTTCACTCATAATATAATCTTGGTAAGTACTAAGGGTTTGTTCAATCGCTTCATCACCTTGATATGTAATAATAATTCGGTCCGTAATTTCTAATTGTCTAGTTTTTCTTAATTGCTGAACTTTAGAAACAATCTCCCGGGCATTACCTTCTAAGATTAACTCCGGAGTTAACTTGGTATTTAAAATAATAAAGTTATTATTTTCCATACCAGCATTAAAGCCGGCTTTACTTTCAATCTTAATCTCAATTAAATCATTAGTAATGGCATACTCTTCATTATCAACTTTAAAAGTAACAGCTTCATTATTCTTTACCTTTTCAATATCATCATTAGTATACTTAGCTAAGTAATCAGCAAAAGTTTTAATATTCTTACCAAAGATCGGACCCGCTGTTTTGTAATTGGGTTTTACATAGAAATTCATATATACCGCTAGATCTTTAGCTATGGTAATTGTTTTAACATTTAACTCTTCTTCAATTAATGGATACAAGTCTTTTAGTTCAGTTTCATGTTTAGCATCAATAATGGCTTCACTAAGTGGTTGACGCACTTTAATTTTATTTTCTTCTCTCACATAACGGCCAATACTAATTAAGTTACGAACTAAATCCATTTTATGTTCAATTTTTTCGTTAATATATTTTGCTTCATATTTAGGATAATCACTTAAATGAACTGATTTTTCGCCAGTTAAATTGCGGTATATTTCTTCACTTGTAAAGGGAACTACCGGGGCGATCATTTGGACTAAGCCAACTAAAACTTGATAAGTTGTTTGATAAACCGCTTTTTTGGAATTATCAAATTCACTACCCCAGAAACGTTTACGATTTCTTCTAATATACCAATTAGATAAATCTTCACAAACAAATTCGGATATCGCTCTAACAACTTTATTTAAATCATATTCATCATAACTAGCCGTCACATATTTTAATAATTTATGGTATTTAGAAAGTAACCATTTATCAATTTCTTCTAAGTCTTCATAAGCTACCTGACAATCCTTAATATCGATGTTATCAG
>DAOOOU010000137.1:0-1536 GCA_035387905.1 Bacilli bacterium
TACTATCAGAATCAACAATTAGAACTATTTGCTCTATCTGATCAAATTGCAATGTTTATTGGCAATTATATAAATAATCACTTATACATTGATCCGTATATTAAAGTAGCGGATTACTATATAATAAATACTGGTCAAACAATAATGCAACAATATTTAGCCACCAAAAAAGTCTTTGATATGGTTACTAATAATGTTTTAGCTTTAGTGGATGGTGACAACGTAGCAACTAAGAATTTTAATAATTTATTTGGTTTAGGAGCACCAGAAATTGGTGTTTTTTATAGTGACCAGTTAGCAATTAAACAAGCTAAACAAGAACGATACGAAGAAGCCCTTAATACTTTAGATAATATCATTACTCGATTATTAACCTTTCGGAATCAATTATTAACTTCTGAGCAACAAACTCCTGAACCAATAGTAGTTAATAAAGTTAGTTAATGACTATACTTTTGATTTACACTTAATTTTTTTTTTTTTGCAAAATTAAGCCTTATTTTTGGTATAATTAACATGATAAGGAGTAAGTAAAATGAATAACAAAAATCCTAAAAAAAAGAAAGTTGGTAAAGGCTATATATATATCTTAACGATTATTGGCATCATAATTTTAGGCTTAATATATATTGGTTTTAACCAAGTCCAAAAATATAAAACTAATAATAATAAATGCCAGCAAGAAAATACTATTTTAAATAGTAAACTAGTTACCTTAACTGCGGTAAATAAAGAATTACAAAACAGTACTAGTACCGATGGCTTAAATCAACAAATAAACGAATTAAATGCTACTCTTGCGACACTTAACGAACAAAAAGCAGCTTTGACTAAAGAAATAAATACCCTTAATAGTCAAAAAGCAACAAAAACTAATGAAATTGCTAATTTAGAAACCAGACTACAAAATATTCAAGCCGATTTTGCGGCTCATAGTCCCAAGATTGCCACATTACAAGCGGCATTAGCAACTTATAAAGCCGATTCAACAACACTTCTAAATTATATTACTTCGGCTTCATATGCATATATAAGTAAAGATGAAGCTAAATTACTTGAAATTGGTGAAAAAGTATTAGCTATGATACCCGAATTAAACAAACAAATTAATAATATTAATACCCTAATTAGTGGCTTAGAGTGATTATGAGAAGCATTGTTGTTTATTACTCTTTAACGGGAAACACAAAATTAATTGCCGAAGTAATTGCTAAGTCAATTAGAGCGGATCTTGAACAATTAGCATTAGTTAAACCAATGCCTAAGGGGTTTACTAAGTTTATTGTCGGCGGTTACCAAGCAATCTTTAATCGCGAGCCTAAACTTAAACCCTATAAAATTGATTTTAGTAAATATGATTTGATATTTCTTGGTTCACCCATTTGGGGTGGGAAAATTGCTTCGCCAATCAATACTTTTTTAAATGATGAAGGCTTGCATGATAAAAAGATTTGTTTCTTTAGTACCTCAGGCGGCATCATCAATAATCTTGAAACTTTAATAAAACCTAAAATAAACAAAACAAATCATTTGTTA
>DAOOOU010000138.1:0-1531 GCA_035387905.1 Bacilli bacterium
AATGAACAAGTGCTGCTGCTTCTTGTAGACTATCATTTATTCCTTTTATCATAACATATTCAATTGTTATTCGTCTATTAGTCTTCGCAATATACTCTTTAATTACGGCTATTAAAGCTTCAATATTGTAAACTTTATTGACATTCATCAGCTCACTGCGTAACTCATTATTTGGGGCATGCAAAGAAATAGCTAAATTTATTTGTAAGTCTTCATTCATTAGCTGTTTAATTTGGGGAATCAAACCACAAGTGGAAATAGTAATATGCCTAGCACCAATGGCTAAGCCTTTTGGTTCATTAATAATCCGAATAAACTTTAAGACATTATCATAATTATCAAGGGGTTCCCCAATGCCCATAATTACAACATTACTAATTCGTTCTTGAACATCTTGTTCAATTAAAAGAATTTGTTCAACCATTTCGAAAGCTCTTAAATCCCTTTGCTTTTTTAAGCGCCCGCTTTCACAAAAAGCACACCCCATGTTACAACCAACTTGGGAAGAAATACAAACACTTAAACCATAATCATGACGCATTAAAACGGCTTCAATATGATTATTATCAGCCAACGTAAATAAATACTTAGTTGTTAACTTAGCAACCTGCTTTTGCGTAATTTTAAGTTCAAAAATAATCATTTGGTTATTTAAAAAAGCAATTAATTCTTGTTTAACATTACTCATTGCGTTAAAAGTAGTAACTTTTTTTAGATAAAGCCACTCATATATCTGCAAAGCGTTATATTTTTTACCACCATTAATGGTAAGATAATCAACTAAATCAGTAAGGGTATAATTAAATATATGATTCATACTAACACCTATTTTGATTATACCATAACTTTACACTTTTAGATTTTTTTTATTTTACATTATTAGTGATAAGTACTATAGTTATAATTGAAAGAGGTGGCAGTATGAAAAGAATGAAAAATTGGGTATTCCTAGTTATTTCATTAATGATGTTGGTTTTACCATTTAAGGTATATGCAATTAAAGCACCAGCAGCAACAGCAATATATATGGAAGGTGTCGGTGATAATAGTAGCTTTGGCAATATTGTGAATAATAAAATATGGCCAGTATACTTAGTTACATCTTCGGCCGATTATACAACGACTAAAATAACCGTTACTCCTGCCGATCCATCATATGTAGTTGAAGGTGATGGGGTTATTCAGTTAACTTTAGATCAAGTTACAACAGCAATCGTTAAAGTAACTGATCCGGCTGATGGCACTTTTGAAACCTATACTTTTAATATTAGTTTAGCATTAGAGTCAAGTGGTAGTAACCCATCAACTGGAGCTTTTCTAAATGTTGGGTTAATTGGTGGAGCATCCGTTTGCTGTGTGGCAATCTACGTTTTCCAAAAGAAACGAAATCATTTTTATAAAATATAAAAAAGCCTTACGGCTTTTTTTTTGACTTATTATTGACTATAATTCCAAGTTACATTGAAACCTGAGAACTCAAAGATGCCACCACCCTCAATCTCAAGTATTCTAATTACCCGCTCTGGCCCCT
>DAOOOU010000139.1:0-1525 GCA_035387905.1 Bacilli bacterium
GATTATGAAATTAATCTTATCATTAATGCGCCTGATGGAAGCAGTCGGAATCTTAAAATTGATCTGCCCCCTTTTACTTTAATTGGGGCGACAACGAGAGCGGGAGATATTTCTAGTCCTTTGCGTGATCGTTTTGGCATTGTTTGTAAATTAAATTATTATTCGGTAACTGAATTATTTGCAATTGTTAAAAGGACAAGTAAAGTCTTAAAAATGCCAATTAATGATGAGGCGGCTAAAGAGCTAGCTAAACGCAGTCGTAAGACACCCCGCATTGCTAATCGCTTGTTTAAACGAGTTAGAGATTTTTCGTTAGTTGATAATCAATCCCAAATTGATAAAGCAACCGTGGAAAAAGCCCTAGACCGTCTTAAAGTTGATAAAAGCGGGCTTGATGCCATTGATATTGAATATTTAGAATCGTTAATCTTAAAATTTAATGGGGGACCAGTTGGTGTCGAAACAATGGCTACGAGCATTGGCGAAGAAGTCACTACGATTGAAGATGTTGTGGAACCACTTTTATTACAAGAAGGTTATATTAAACGCACGCCCCGTGGTCGGACAGCAACAGCTAAAGCTTATCAACATCTAAATGTTGAACAATTAGGCTTGTTTTAAAACTTGTATTAATTGTGATTTAATGCTAAAATATGATTAGACTTAAGAGGTGTAAATTATGGAGGAAGGGCATAACACAACTTGTATCTTTGATGTCGATGACATCAAAAAAGGGGAAGTATCACTTACCCTTAAAGAGATAGCTGCTGCTTTAAATGAAAGAGGCTATAATCCTGTTAATCAATTAGTTGGCTATTTGATTAGTGGGGATCCCGGTTTTATTTCTAGTTATAAAGATGCAAGAAAAAAAATTGTGGCTTTAGATCGCTCAGATATTGTTGCTATTTTGCTTCATGATTATTTGAACAAAAAATGAGTTATTTAGGTTTAGATTTAGGGACTAAAACGCTGGGCTTAGCAATTAGCGATAAGACCAATACGATTGCCCAACCATATAAGGTAATTCGCTATCAAACTACTGAGCAATTAATTAAAGAGTTAGCGGAAATTATTAAGGCTAAAGCAATCTCATTAATCGTTTTAGGTTATCCTAAAAACATGAATAATTCTTTAGGGCCGGCAGTGACCAGAACTTTAGAATTTAAAGACCAATTAGAGCAGAAGTTGGCTTTACCGGTTGAGTTAGTTGATGAGCGTTTATCAACAGTAGCAGCTGAGAATATTCTCTTAATGGCTGATATGAGCCGTAATAAAAGAAAGAAAAAGATTGATGGGTTGGCAGCTAGTATAATTCTCGAGACTTATTTAAAGATGAAAGGTGATAAGAAATGAAAGAAGAAGAAAAGAAAAGTGTGTTTACAATCATTAATGACGAAGGCCAAGAAGTAGAGTGCGAGGTTTTATTTACCTTTGATTCTGATGAAACGAAAAAAAGTTATATTGTATATACTGATAATACCATTGATGAAGATGGTAGTATCAAAGTATATGCTTCAATATATGA